>NZ_JBSMEZ010000069.1:0-14216 GCF_056498605.1 Profundibacter sp. | reverse complement strand
TCCTTGTTCAACACACGACGTTGCTGGATGCGCACCACCACATCAAATTCAAACCCTTCAAAGAGGCCGTTGTCGCAATCATCGGTGAAACATTTGCGCAACTCGACCTCGCGCGTTCGTAGGGCACGGATTTCATCGCGGACATGGGCCAGTTCATCGGCAGGCAATTGATTTCGCAGCATGGATATCCCCTGTTTGTTCTACAGGGCCAGATTTCATGATAATTCTAAATAAATTGCTAAGGTCGCAATAAAATCTGCAAATTACTCGGCCGGAACGATTTTACGCTGCCTTGGCAGGCTGCGGCCAGCCTCGGCCATTCGGGATTCGATTGCATTCAGGCGGCGGCGAAACCGCGGCGCTTTCATCCGGCCAACCACATTGCGACACAGCAGACCGGACAACATACAGCGGTCGTCATCGTCCAGCCGCATCAGCAGGCGACGCAAATAGGGGGAATAGGTATGACGCGCCCGAAACAGGCGGTGGAAATGGCTGGCAATATCGCCGCCATCACCGGCGGTTTCCAGCAACGGTTGCAGGATATCCATATGGACCATGTCCTGCAAAATGTGCCGCCCCAGATAGCGGCAGCGCAATTTGGTCACATGCGGGCGGGTGAACAGGGCCGCGTGCATTGCGTCCATTTCTTCTTCGGGATCATAAAAGACGAAAACCTGATCGGCGGCCTCAACCATATCGGGGGCATATCCATAGCGGTCGGTGAACGAGGTGCGACGCATGGAGCCAAAGCGGTGGTCCCATTCGGTAACGCGCGGATCAAGAGTGGCCAGAGGATTATACACCAGCGCAGTGCAGCCGGGGGCGACCACGGAATAGGCCGCAGCAGCATAGCCACACATACCCGCCCCCATAAAGATGACCTGATCAAAATCTTCAAAGAACCCGTCATCAACCAACCGGTCAAAGTAGCCGTAAACCGATTTATCCCGAAACCAGGTGTTTCCATTGGCAATAATGCCCAGATGCGACCAACCGTTTTCAGATACCAGATCAAATCCGAGCGGCAATTCATCCTCATTGTCCTCGCGGATGTTTTCAATGGTTTCGAAGGTCACCAGCAGGGTGGGCGAGGCATCAGTCAGAACGGCAAAATGCGCCGCCCCCAATGACTCGAAATAACCGCGCTCTTCACCAAGGTCTTCTAGATTGGCCAACCATTCACGCGTTTGGGCGTCAAGTAGGCTGACGTTATTGTTCTCTTGCATTCGGTATTTTCCTTGATGGCATTGGCAGCAGATATTTCATCCAATTTAGCCAATAATTTGTTGGGGTGCGACCGAAATTACGGCGGATAGAATTTGTTTTGTGGTCAATCCTTTGTGTGCTTTGTTTTTGTTGCCAGAATTGGCGGTAGTTGAACACATGTGCGCCCAGTTTGCGTTTGGATCGGTTTTCTGACGGATGGGGAAGGCGCTGAAATTATCCATTAAGAGTTGAATCAAGTATTTCCCACTCATACTGTTTTTGGACATTGCCGCGATTCTGCAAAAAATGATTCGAGAAACTGTGTCTTACCGATGTTTATTTTCTTGATTGGTTTTTGGCTGATATATGCGCCAATTTTTGTAAGTTTTAAGGGGGAATACCAATGCCAACTATTGTTAACGGAACGGGTCTGGATGATCTGATCGACTTCTCGTTCATTGATATTGCGGGAAACAGTGTTTCCGGCGCCGATGATTTTGTTTTTGCCGGTGCTGGCGATGATACCGTGATCAGCGGTGATGGAAATGACACTGTCTTTGGCGGTGATGGTAATGACACGGTCAGGGCCGGCGATGGCGACGATTTCGTGCTGGGAGAATCTGGGAATGATACGCTCTATGGCGGGCGCGGCGACGACCAGCTATTTGGCGGCGATGGAGATGACTACCTGCACGGTGGCCACGGCAACGACTTTTTGTCAGGCGGGGCTGGCAATGATACCATTCTGGGCATCAAGGGCCATAACACCATTCTTGGCGGTGCTGGCGATGACTATATCTCGACTGGCGATCACACCAGCACGGTTGATGGTGGCGCGGATGATGACTGGATCAATGTGCGGATGAAAAAGGGCGGCGATCACACGCTGACCGGCGGGACCGGTGCGGACACGTTTGAATTCATCCAGACCGCATCACGCAAGATTTCGGATGTTGTGATCACCGATTTTGAACTGGGCGTCGACAACTTTATTATTGAGGGGGACAATGATTTCAATTATTTGCTCGGTGGGCTTTTTGGTGTCGACGAGGTAATAGGAGAACCCGATTATCTTTTGACTGAAACCGAAGTCGGCACAGTTCTGGAACTGGGCACAGGTGATTCAATCACCTTTGCGGGCGTAAGCCTCGAAGCCTTTAACAGCTATTATTTTGAGGAATTCTTTATTGCCGTCTGATAGCTAGGCAAGTCCAACAATACGGGGAGGCGTGCAGTTTGTACGCCTCCTTTTGCATTTCAGGGTCAGTTGCGCTGCATTGTTGCGGTCAATGCGCCCATTGTTATCAGGGCAGTGCCGCCGATGCGGTTTATCCATGTTAAAACTGATGGGCGGCGGATACGTTGGCGTAATTGATCCGCCAACACTGCGTAGGTCAACGCGTTGATTGCGCCCAGCCCGACGAAGGTGATCCCCATGGTCAGAAATTGTGGCGTGGCGGGCAAATCGGGGCTTAGGAACTGGGGCACAAAGGCGATGATGAATATAATGCCTTTCGGGTTTAGCGCCGTCACCAGTGCGGCGTGGCCAAAGATGTGTTTGGCCGGGGTCTGGGCGGGGCTGTCCAGATCGTCCAGATGCGGTGGGCTGCGCAGCAGTTTGATGCCCAGAAACACGAGGTAGGCAGCGCCAATCCATTTTAGCGCGGTGAATGCCCATGCCGAGGTCAGCATGATCGCCCCCAGCCCCGCCATCGAGGCCGTCACTGCGATGAAATCCCCAAAGGCCACGCCCAAGGCTGTTGCGACAGCAACGCGCCGCCCTTGGGTCAGCGCATAAGATATGACCAGCAGGATGGTCGGGCCGGGGATGACCAGAACGATGAACGAGGCGGCGGCAAAGGTGAGCCAGAGATCAAGGGGCATCAGAGGAGCCTATGAGAGTTAGAAAAGAGCGAACCCCAACACACCAAAAATTATAAAGGGTTTGAACGGTGTCGGGGTGAATGTGAGAAACATTAGACCAATGGTCGGGTCAGCTTGCATGGGTGTTCTTTCTATAACTAATACTACGCCGCATTGATAATCAGGAACACGAAGGGCTGCAATGGATGCGGCACCACCGCGAACAAAAAGATTGATGTAATCGCAATCATGTAGCAACCATCAGGAATAGAAACGGCTGTAGCGGATACGGCACTATTGGGAACAGCAGTAGAAGTTCGAGTGGTGTAATCACTAGAAAAATGCCTGTAGACTCGTTTGCGCACGACCTAGGATCAGCGCATGCACATCATGGGTGCCCTCGTAGGTGTTGACCGTTTCAAGGTTCACCATATGGCGCATGATCTGGAAATCCTCGCTAATGCCATTGCCGCCGTGCATATCGCGGCTCATCCGCGCGATATCCAGCGCCTTGCCGCAGTTGTTGCGCTTGATCAGGCTGATCATTTCGGGCGCGGCTTGGGCGTCGTCCATCAAACGACCCACTTGCAGGCTGGCCTGTAGGCCCAGCGTGATTTCGGTCTGCATGTCGGCCAGTTTTTTCTGGAACAGTTGGGTGCCTGCCAGCGGTTTGTTAAACTGTTTGCGGTCCATGCCGTATTGCCGTGCGGCGTGCCAGCAGAATTCGGCAGCCCCCAGAACACCCCACGCGATGCCATAGCGCGCACGGTTCAGACAGCCAAACGGCCCCTTCAGGCCCTCGACATTGGGCAGGAGGGCGTCTTCACCAACTTCAACGCCATCCATGACGATTTCACCCGTAATGGATGCGCGCAACGACAGCTTGCCGCCGATTTTCGGCGCGCTCAGGCCTTTCATGCCTTTTTCCAGCACAAAGCCGCGGATTTTACCGTTATGGGCCTCCGATTTGGCCCAGATCACGAACACATCGGCAATCGGGCTGTTGGAAATCCACATTTTGCTGCCGGTCAGCTTATAGCCCGTCGCGGTTTTCTCGGCCTTGGTTTTCATCCCGCCGGGGTCAGAGCCCGCATCAGGTTCGGTCAGCCCGAAACAGCCAATCAGGTTGCCCGCCGCCAAACCAGGTAGATATTTCATGCGTTGTTCTTCGGAGCCATAGGCATAGATCGGATACATTACCAGACTGGATTGCACCGACATCATCGAACGATACCCACTGTCCACACGCTCGATTTCGCGCGCCACCAGACCATAAGTCACGTAATTAGCACCCAGCCCGCCATATTCCTCGGGAACCGTCAGGCCCAACAGGCCAATCGCGCCCATTTCCTTGAAAATGTCAGGGTCGGTGGTCGCATCACGGTAAGCATCAATGATCTTTGGCTGTAGCACTGATTGGGCAAAATCTCGGGCCCCATCGCGCAGCATGCGCTCGTCCTCGCTCAGTTGCGTTTCCATCCGAAAGGCGTCCTCCCAGTCAAAGCGGGTTAGGTCGGGGGCGTCTTTTGCTTTCAGAGTCGGGGCGGTGGTCATGGCATGAGTCTCCAGTGGGGGTTTCGCTAGGTCACTTGAAGCGATTTAGGGCAGGTGGCACAAGGGGAATTGTATCGGATGCAACGAAATTCATCGCCTGATAAGGCGGGCAACCAAAGGGGCGCTGAAAATCACGATGAAAATGCGCAGCAGGTGGTGGGCGACGACAAATCCGACATCTGCCTGCGCCACGATGGCGATCACTGCCATTTCGGCCTGCCCACCAGGCAGGAACGCCAGCATCAGGTCCAGCGTGTCACGGGGCGTGAGATGTGCGATGCCCCAGATAAATCCGATGCTGATCGCGGCAAGCAGGGCGCAGTAAACCAGCCCCGCGCCAATATCGACGCGGATTTCGCGCGCGGTGATGCCGGAATATTTCGACCCCACAGCAATGCCGATGAAAAACTGCGCCGCCCAGATCATCTCGGCAGGGGGGCGGGACTGGATAATGCCGGATAGGGACAGAATGGCGCTTAATATCAGCGGGCCAAGGATCGAGGCGCCAAACAGGTTGACGCGCAACGCCAGCCGCCAGCCGATGATACCGGCAACGATCATAATAGAGATTTGCGAGGCGGGCAGGGTGCTGGCCCGCACCCCCGGCGCACGGGTCAGGTCCAGATCATATAGGTGCGCCAGAACGAAGGGCACAACCGATACGATCACCAGCACACGGGTGGCGTGGATCAACGACATCGCCCGCACATCGCCACCTGCTTCTTCGCCGAAGATCAGCATATCCTGCAACCCGCCGGGCATGGCGGAATAGAACGAGGTGGCGTGGTTAAACCCCATGCCCCAGCGAAAGAACGGATAGCCGACAACGCCGATGGCCAGCACAAACAGCGGGATGGCCAGCAGGGTCGGGCCGTAGGTGGGCAATTCAGCAATCAGGTCGGGCGTGACGGTTGACCCGATCACCACCCCCAGAAAGGTGCGCATGACGATGCCGAATGTGCCCATCCCCTCAAGCGGCGTTCCCGTCAGCGCAAACAGCAAACAGCCCGCCATTGGCCCCAGCAACAAGGGCAGCGGTAGGTTGGTGATGAGAAAAACGACCGCCCCGAGGGTGGCCGCCACCAAAGTCATCGCACGATTTCGCCATTGATTGCTCATGGTGTTATCTTGCACAGGGCGTAAGGTTTAGGGCAAGCGGCAGTTGCTATACCGTATTGGTACTACTGTAGTTGGAGCGTGGTTAAAGGCATGCTGTTTTTGTGGTGCCGTTTGATCAGGTTCCGCAGTTTTTTACCCCGCGCCAGATGGCGTGCCGGAACGGGTGCTTTTTTGGCAAAGTGATCCCAGCCGGAGCCGAAAATCTGTAGCAGTTCTTTGCGGGCGGCAGGCTCGATCGCATTCAACGCCTCTTTACCCAGATACAGGCTTTCGGCGGGGGCACCTTCGGCAAACAGGATTTCGTGGTGCGGCATCAGGATGTGGTAATAGATGATCGTGCGCCCCGTGGTGGCGGGGGCTATCCCGTCAATATCGGTCAGGTCTTTGGCGGCTGCCAGAACTTCGGGTTTGCCATATATCCGCTGCGCAATTTTTGAGGTCAGCATCAGGCGATGATGACGCGAAACCGAAAGCGTGCGGCGGGGCAGTCCGCCCCCCAATGCGCCTTTGTCGATCGTAATCGCATTCAGGGCAGGGTTGGATTGTATGGCCTCTGGCGATTGTTTGCGGGCCCATATCCACTGGATTGCCTGTGCACCGTTGTCTTTGGTCATCAGCAAATCACCCGGCCTTAGATGTTCGATGGCCCGCGGCCCTGACGGTGTGTCGAACAATGTGCCTGCGGTAAAGCAGATGTTCGTTGTGCCGGGCGTCGGGGTGTCATTGTTAGTGAATGTATCTGATCCATCAGGGGCACGTTGCAAGGAAAACCCGTCTATATCGTTGCCAAAATTCTCGCCAGCGCCCGATTGCGTGGCAGTGGTGGAAAAACCGGAATAGGTGGCTGTTGGATTATCTAAAGCGTCGCCATTGTAGGTGGCTGATATGTATTCATCATTTGCAGGATCATAAAGAACAACATTATCGCCGCCGTTGTTGATCAGGGCAGACCCGCGCCCTGCGTCAAAGAATAAATCACCTGGCGCGCCTGTCGGAAGACTGCCGCCCGCCTGAACCCCTGACATGACCATCGCATGCCCACCGGGTTGCAATATTGTCCCGGACGGGAAAGTGAACCAGTTGCCAACACCCTGATCCCACAATTGCAGCCCTGAAATATCAATAGCAGTGGAGGATGAGTTGTATAACTCGACATATTCGTCGGTTGCGCCGGCCGTGCCATTGCCGTCGGTATCATAGTTAGAAGCCCCGTTCGGATCGACGAGAATTTCATTGATAATAATGCCGCCAAGCAGAGCATCGGCCATCGGATTATATCCTGGATATCAGTTAACAAACAAAATACGCATCGCACTCGGGCGATAGAGGCAATTCCTACACTATTATTAAGACATTTTTAAGACTTTGCGGTAGGAGGCCCTGTTTTCGGCGGGCCTGCGCGAATTTGTCCAACTGGAAAGGCTTGACGCGAGCATACAACCGGAACATATGCAAGACATTGAATGCGTAATGGCAACAAATGACAACAAAGGAAAATATCATGCTTATGGACTGGAAAATAGGAGGGGTGGCGCTGGGCGTTGTGTTCTTCCTTGCCGTGCTCCTTGTCAAACCGATCGGGGTCTCGACGCAGTTCGTTATTCTTGACGGGATCATTGGCGATACCATCAACAACGAACTCGTTGTAAAAACCGAAGATGGGTACACCTCGTCAAATGCATATCTGGCAAAATCTAACGGCAAATACGCCAAACATGTCGCCAACCCGCTGAACTACAGCTTTGTTTTTGTGCTGGCAATGGCGCTGGGCGCTGTTGTTTCCGGAGTTGCCCGTCGCGAAACCAAAGAGGAACGTCAGGTTCCGTCCCTGTGGCGTAAAAACTTTGGTGACAGTGTTGCCAAGCGATACGTCGGTGCCTTTATCGGCGGTTTCATCGTGATCTTTGGCGCACGTCTGGCCGGTGGGTGCACGTCGGGCCACATGATGTCGGGGATGATGCAAACATCGCTATCCGGCTACATCTTTACCCTTGGCGTTTTTGCGGCTGCGATCCCGACCGCCATGATCATGTATAAAAGGAGCTAAGCCATGACTATTTTTCTAGCAATCGTAATTGGCGCGGCTTTCGGGTTCGTGTTGGACCGGATCGGGACAACAAACCCGAACTGGATTTTCAAAATGCTGAACCTGACCAACCTACACCTGATGAAAACCATTCTGATGGCTATCGGTGTTGGATCGGTTCTGATGTTTGTTGGCCAGATGGTTGGCTTTGTCGATGTCGGCCACATGTCGGTCAAAACCGCCTATGTAGGCGTTGGTGTTGGCGGTCTGATCATGGGCTTTGGCTGGGCGTTTTCCGGTTATTGCCCCGGCACCTCGGTGGCGGCAGCGGCATCAGGGCGCAAAGATGCGCTGTTCTTTATCGCCGGTGGCCTGCTGGGCGCTGCGGCCTACATGGTTAGCTATGCCTCGATCAAAGGCACCTTCCTGATGGACAAGATCATGGGCGGTAAAGTGACACTGGGCACGATCCCTGGGGCCAAATATGAGGGCATCACTGCCCTGCAAGGCGATCTGGTAGGCATTGCGCTGGGCGTTGTGCTTATCATCGTTGCCTTTGTTCTGCCGAACAAACTGGTTGGGGGGGATACGCCTTCGGACGCTATTCCCGCTGAATAAGAAAATAATCCACTCATCGGATGATGCGGTCGCAGGGGAAACCTTGCGGCCGTTTTCGTTAGTAGCATCATTCGGGTCGCAAAAGGTTTGGCATGCGGTAGGGATAGGCGGATAAACCTGAAAGGAAACACCATGACCCTGACCTATTTGCCTTATGATCCCGACTGGGTGGCCAGCATTCGCGCTGGCGGCCCCGATGCCTATGGCCTGCCTGCCGAGCGAACAATTTCGGATGGTGTTGGTAAACCGTGCCGCAATTGCCTATGCGACATCCCCAAGGGCACCGAAATGCTGATTATAGCGGCGCGCCCGTTCCCAGATCCGCAGCCCTATGCCGAAACTGGTCCGATCTTTTTCTGCGGTGACTGTTCACCTTATTCGGGGGAGGGTCTGCCGCCGGTGCTGGCCAGCCGTGCGGAATGCCTGCTCAAAGCCTATAGCGCCGACAACCGGATTATTTATGGCACAGGGCAAATCACCCCGACCGGCGAAATCGAGTCTTACACCGAGACCTTGTTAACGGACCCCAAGGTTGCCTATGTTGACGCACGTTCTGCCACCAACAACTGCTTTACCCTAAGGATCAAACGCCGCGAATGACGCAAAGCTTTGACGACATCCCCGAAACCGCCCTTGCGTGGCATCGCGCTGGGCGTGGGGCGGTATTGGCCACGGTGGTCGAAACTTGGGGGTCCGCGCCGCGACCCGTTGGCAGCCAGTTGGCGATAGCGGGCGATACGGAAATGGCGGGGTCAGTGTCGGGCGGTTGCGTTGAAGGCGCTGTGATTATTGAGGCGATGGACGCGCTAGAGAACGGCAAACCACGGATGCTGGAATTCGGGGTGTCTGATGATCAGGCATTCGCCGTGGGTCTGGCCTGCGGCGGGCGTATCCGCGTTATGATCGAGCCGGTGGGGACGGTTATGCCGGAGGCGTTGCTGGCCGATCTGGTGGCGGCACGCGCCGTCAGAACACCAGTTGCCTATGTGGTCAATCCAGAGGCGCAAACGCGAGGTTTGGCCGAGGCCAGCGCATACCCTGACCGGTTTGCCGCCGATAGGTCCGGTTTCGAGGATGATGAGTTCATCGCCATCCACAACCCGCCTTTGAAACTGATCGTGGTCGGAGCGGTGCATATCGCGCAACCCCTGCTCGTGATGGCGCGGCTGGCCGGATACGCTCCAGTGCTGGTTGATCCGCGCAGCGCGTTCGGTTCAAAAGCACGGTTTCCGGATGAGCAGATTATTGACGATTGGCCAGACGACGCATTGATCGCCCAAGGGCTGGACGCACGCACCGCAGTTGTCACCCTGTCGCATGACCCCAAAATTGATGATCCCGCAATTATTACCGCACTGGGCTCGGATGTGTTTTACATCGGCAGCCTTGGATCAACCCGCACCCACGCCAAACGCGTGTCGCGGCTGGAGGATGCGGGATTTAATGAAACGCAAATCGCTCGCATCCACGGGCCTGTCGGGCTGAATATCGGCTCCAAGTCTCCGGCGGAAATTGCCATTTCAATTATGGCGCAAATCACGCAGTGTTTACATAAGGTCCAGTTGTAAGATTGTATGCCAATCATTCATGGGGGATCACATGGTCTTAATACAAGACATCTGGCGCAGTTTTCGCGCACTTCCGGTGTGGGTGCAGGTCTGGGTCGGGCTGATCCTAGTGCCGGTCAATATGGTGGCGATTCTGTTTGTATATCAGCCCGCCGGCCTGCTGATTGCAATTCTTGCCATTGGTGGCATGACGCCGAACCTGTTCATCATGATCAAAGAACGCGGATTGTCCAAGGCGATGGCCCTGCCGCATCTGCTGATCTGGACACCATTGGTGTTCATCCTGCTGACAAATCTGGGCTGCCCGTGGATGCGAGGGGGGTATCAAACCTATATCTGGCTGCTGTTGGCGGTTGATCTGGTGTCGCTGGCGTTTGATTACCCTGATGCATGGAAATGGTGGAAAGGGGATCGCGCGGTTGCGTGAGGGTCGCAAGGCCGCTCACTATTGACGGGGCCTTGCGATCTGTCCAAGAAAATTTGAAATTTTCTTACCAAATTCTTTGAAAGAATTTTGCGCCTACTTCGGCATCTGCCCGATCATCATAATCATCTGGCGGCCTTCCATCTTGGGCATACTTTCGACCTTGCCGACATCCTTGACGTCTTCGGCCACCCGTTCCAGCAATTCGCGGCCCAGATTAATATGCGCCATTTCGCGGCCCCGAAACCGCAGGCTGATTTTCACCTTGTCGCCATTGGCCAGAAATTTGAACACATTGCGCATTTTAACGTCATAATCATGGGTGTCCGTATTGGGACGGAACTTGACCTCTTTGACCTCGATGATCTTTTGCTTTTTGCGGGCTTCGGATTCGCGCTTTTGCTGCTCGTATTTGAACTTGCCGAAATCCATGATCTTGCACACGGGCGGATTGGCATTGGGCGAGATTTCGACCAGATCCAGTCCGGCATCATCCGCCATGACCATGGCACGCGCAGGCGTAACAACCCCTGCGTTTTCACCGTCGGCTCCGATCAGCCGGATTTCATTGGAAGTGATGCGTTCATTTACGCGAGGGCCAGTGTCGCGCTGTGGCGGGGCATTGTGAGGTCTGCGGGCTATAACTTTGATCCTTTGATTGTGAAAGCGTCGTTCTGCGAAAAATAGACGGGGTGGGCGGTGCTTACAAGGTGTTATTCGCACTGTAATGGGCAATAAAGCGCTATATTCGGGTTTGAAAGCTTTTCACATGCAAGGGCATCTGTCATAGGGCACACATGCTCGGGCTGATTCTGAGCCGTAAGTAAGGGATAGTTAAATGAATAAATCATTAATCATTGCCGCAGTGCTGATCGCGGCGGGTGCCGGAGTATATTTTTATTCGCAAAATAAAGATATGGGCGAAATGACAAGTGGCGCCGAAGCTGCTGCGACGGCTGCTGCCGAAACCGCCGCTGCTGAAGCTGCTGCCGCAACCGAAGCCGCAGCTGCCGAGGCCGAAGCTGCTGCGACGGCTGCTGCCGAAACCGCTGCTGCTGAGGCCGCCGCAGCAACCGAAGCTGCTGCAGCCGAAGCCGCCGCTGCCGCCGAAGCTGCTGCAACTGAAGCTGCCGAAACCGCTGCTGCTGAGGCCGCCGCAGCAACTGAAGCTGCTGCAGCCGAAGCCGCCGCTGCCGCCGAAACTGCTGCGACTGAAGCTGCCGAAACTGCTGCCGCTGAGGCCGCCGCCGCAACCGAAGCTGCTGCCGCAACAACAGAGACATCCATGATGGATACGCTTCTGAACGCAGAAGGTTTTGATGCTGCCAAAGTCGGTGAAATGGTCGACGGATCTTCCCTTGACCCACTGAAAAAGACCATGTTGAAAACAGCGATTGAAAAAGCAGGCGACAATCCAGACATGATCAACGCTGTTATTGAACAAATCAACGGCGCATGAGGTCAATAGTCTAACGCACTATAATAAAACAATTAAACGCCGCGCAGGCCAGCCCTGCGCGGCGTTTTCTATGGGTGCTCTGGGGGTGCTCTGGCTGTGTAGACAGGCTAAAAACCGCCCAGTATTGGCAATTTAATGCCGGATTCCCCCTGATCCTGTTTGTGGTTTGGTTTGACGCGCAACTGGCGCGTATGTTCATGACAATATCGAACATTTAGCGAGGGCTGATACCATGAATAGATCATTGATTGTTGTCGTATTAATCGCGGTTTTGGGCGCGGGTTATTACTTTTATTCGCAAGGCGGTAGTGGCGTTGAGGCCACCGGCGAGATGATAGAATCCGCAACAGGAGCGGCAAGCGATGCTGCGGTTGCAGCAACGGACGGGATGTCTGGTGCTCTTCTGACTGCAGAAGGCTATGACGCCGCAAAGGTTACCGGACTGATCGATGCCTCAAGCCTTGATGACGGCATGAAAGATGGGCTGAAGCAGGCGCTCGAATCCGCCGGGAGTGATCCTGCATTGCTTCAGGATGTGTTGGCGCAGGTGAAACTGGCGCTGGGGATGTAGGCGACCCCTGCAACAAACGTAGAAAAATCGCTGCGCAATGAAAACTGCGCGGCGTTGTTGATTCAGGCGAGGCTAGAGCCAAACCAATCTAATCGCATTCATCATCCCGTCTGATACGCGTTATGCTGTGCAAATGCTGTCTAGGGCGGAGTGATAAATTCTTGAATCCAATTGGATTGATTTCGCTCTAATCGACAAAGGCCTTTTCAACCACATATTCGGCCGGTTGCGAGTTGGCGCCTTCTGTCAGGCCAAACCCTTCCAGAATACGCTTCAAATCAATGTTTAACCCGATCGAGCCACAGACCATCGCACGGTCATTTTCGCCGCAAATTGGCGGCACGCCCAGATCCTCAAACAATGATCCATCTTCCAGCTTGGTGGTGATCCGCCCCATCACAGGGCTTTGCTCGCGGGTGGTGGTCGGATAATAACGCAGCTTGCCGCCCACCATTTCACCAATCAATGGATCATCCGCCAGACTTTCGACCAGTTGGCGGCCATATTCCAACTCCGCGACCTCGCGGCAGGTGTGGCACATGATCACTTCGTCGTAATTCTCGTATGTTTCCGGCTCGCGCATCAGCGATGCAAAGGGGGCAATGCCGGTGCCGGTGGCGAAAAACCACAGCCGTTTACCGGGCAGCAGTGCATCATGCACCAATGTACCAACGGGTTTGGGGCGTAGGATAATCTCGTCGCCGACCTTGATATGTTGTAATTTCGAGGTCAGAGGGCCGTCCTGCACCTTGATCGAGTAAAACTCCAGTTCTTCGTCCCAACTGGGCGATGCAATGGAATAGGCCCGCAGCAACGGTTTGCCATTATCCCCCATCAACCCGATCATTACAAATTCACCGGACCGGAACCGCAGGCTTTGCGGGCGGGTCACACGGAATGAAAATAAACGATCCGTCCAGTGGTCAACCTTTGTTATGGTCTGGGCATTGGGCAGGACGGGCTTTTTAGGTGTGTCGGACATGCAGGGTCTTTCCATAGTTACGCCAAAGCCGCGCATGGGGGGCAGCTCTGTTATTCCATATTTCCTATAAGGCTTTGCGCGATGCTGGTCCAGACAGGAAGGCGCGGCGCAATGTCGTAGCCATAGAGCCGGAACATTCCCCTTTCTTCTTTTCCTAAATACCTGCGCCGCAGGCATCGTTTTGGCCCGCAGGGGCAAAACGGTCGGGGTGACACGCGTAGCGTGGCACAACCTTAATAGGTTACGCGCAATGTCTTTAATCCATGAAAATGATAGAGGTTTGCAAACTGCGGTCCCTCTGCCAAACACAAATCCGGACATCGGGAAAACAACGCAGGCAAGGCGATCTGCATTTCTAGCCGCGCCAATGGGGCGCCAACGCAAAAATGCAGACCGCCGCCAAAGGATGTGTTGGCCTTTAGGGGCCGGTTCGGGATGAACTGATCTGGCATATCATATGCAGATGGGTCACGATTGGCGCTGGCCAGCAGACAACCAATAGTCTGGCCGCGCTTTATATCATGGCCAAACAGTACCAGATCATCGGTGGCGATTCGCATGAAAATATGCAGCGGCGGGGTGAATCGCAAGATTTCCTCGACCGTGGCCTCGATTGTATCGGGGGCCAGGGCTGCCACATCTACCCCGTTTTCCTGCAGGGTTTTGATGCCGTTGCCCAAGGTATGCACAGTGGCCTCGTGGCCTGCGTTCAGCAGCAGGATGCAGGTGGTGATCAACTCGTCGGTTGTCAGCTTCTCGCCGCCTTCCTCAGCCGCAATCAGGTGGGTGATCAGATCATCCGCAGGGCTGGCGCGGCGCGTTT
>NZ_JBSMEZ010000068.1:0-2967 GCF_056498605.1 Profundibacter sp. | reverse complement strand
GCGCAATCTCTACCAACGAACCAGTTTTGCTCTTGTCCTCGCCAAATTCAGGGCACGCCGAGGTTCACGTCGCATTCCCACAGAATAATCAGAGCAAACCGCTCGATTTTCACTATCTCGAACATCTTAGCTGGCTAAACTCTATTGGTAGTGCGGATGGTCAAGCGGATCGTGACACCAACGCCTGGACCACTGATCTGGCTGTTGGCTATTGGCTGTCGGGCAAGCCTGACGATCTGTCGGACATGTTGCGCCGAATTTCCGGCGTATTCAATCCCATCACCCTGCCACGCGATTTTGCCGAGCAGGAAAAGACCATCCTGCAGCGGGAATATGATCTGCGTATGGGCGATAACATCAATGCGAGGGCATACATGGAAATGAACGCCTTTCTGTATCAGGGCAACGCCATTGCCGCATCGCCCCTTGGCACTCCGGAGCAGATCGCCGCCCTGGATTACGACCAGGCCCGCGCCCTGCATGACCAAACGCACCGCCCTGAAAATGCGACCCTTGTGGTGGTTGGCAATGTCACCGAAAACGAATTGCAGCGCGCGATGGAGGCGGCAGGGCTGGCGGGTAAGCTGGATCATTCCGTAGAAATTGCCCCGCCACCCTTTGTGCTTACCGCCTCCGAAACCCGCATTTTCACCTTTACCAAGTCTGAGGCCGCCCCGCGTATGATCTGGCGCAAGGTGGTGACGCTGGATCAGCCGGTGGATTTCGACCTGCTGGAGATCCAGACAGCCCTTTTGAGCGATATCCTTGACAACAACTTGCCCGGCGGGCTGGCTGGCCCCTTGCGTTTTGATGCCTTTATCGCGCGCCGTTTTGATATCTCGGTATTTCCGCTGGACGAACGCCATATCGAGCTACAATTTTCCGCCGCACCGGATCAGAATGTATCATTTGCCGATTTGCGTGAGGCGTTCGAGGCTTCTCTGTCCGCCTCGGCCCAAGGTGTTCCGCCAGATACATGGCAGCGAGTGCGAGGGCGGTTCAAGACCTATTGGCCCGATTGGAATGATGAAAAAGCCATAGGCGCTTGGATGGCCAATTATGTGCTGGCGCGGGTCAAGAGCCTACGCGCGCCCTTGAGCCAAACCGAATTACGCGGGCTTGATGCACTGCTTGCCCGCGAAGACATCAACAAATTACTTGGGGCACTGGACGGTCCAGGACGAACCGCCATTGCCTTCATCGGAAAGGATACAGAATGATACGGATGATTATGGCCACGGCACTAGCCCTATTGCTTGTCGACTGCAAAGCGGATGCCCCGCAAGCCAGCAGCGAGACCAGTCCCGGTGGCATTGCCTACAGCCGCCTGTATCTTCCCGATGCCAAGGATGTTGCCATCCAGATTGCCTGGTCGACCGATTGGGTCAGCCGTGATGATGTCAATCAGGCGGTGCCCTATATCGGCGCAGATCTGGTATTATCTGGCGGGGCCGAGGGTTTTCCTGCCGGGCAGGCAGTCGAGGATTTTGCCGATTTGCAGGCCCAAGCCCGACTGAGTGTAACTCCGGACAACATCTTGGGGTCAATTGTGGTGCCGAGTGCAAACTTGGACAAAGCCGTGCAGATTGCTAACGCCCATCTGCGTGCACCATTGCTGGATGATAATTGGCTCGCCCGTATCCGCGATGGGTTCGCGGCCCGAATGGCCGAAACCAGTGCACGCCCCGAAAGCCAGGGATTTGCGGCCCTGCGCTGGGCGGTATTCGGCGAAATACCAATCAGGGAAGCTCTGTCACTTGATCGGCCTGGAATAATTGAAGCGGTTACCCATGATGACGTGTTAGCATGGCATAACGCTGTGTTTTCCCGATCCAACACAAAGGTGGCGATTGCCGGCGCATTGGATGCCGCAGAAGCAGGCCGGATCGTCGATGCTCTTTTGGACGGGCTGCCGGAAGGAAAACCTGTTGCCCCGCTTGCGGGCAGAGCAGATTTCACTGCCAAGCGCATTCTGCTGCATATTCCGGATACACAGACAAGCACATTGGTATTTATCGCGTCGCTCCCGCCCACCGCTGATGGGGGCGAAATGGAGGATTTCATATTGGTTCGCGCTCTTGGTGGCGGAGAAAACAGCGTGCTGTTCAATGCCGTGCGCACTGAATTGCGTGCAGCTTACGGTTTCGGTGCAGGGCTGGACGGTTTCACTCGAGGTAATCGTTTTATTGTGCTCCGTGGACAGGTCGATACGGACAAACTGGCGCAAGCCGACGAGGTTGTGCGCAACGCCTATGCTGCATTTCGCAGTGAAGGACCGACGGGCGACCTTGCAGACCTAAAAGCTCCGCTCAGGGAAAATTTTCAGAAAACGTCCCGTGCCCCGGAAAACCTCGCTTTCGCCGCCTTGATGGCAGAACTGGATGGACAAGACCCGAAAATAGCTTTCGATTTAGAGCTGGTTCTTGACGAGGTGACTGGCGCTAGTCTCATGGAACGTTTGCAACAGGCCTTTCCAACCCCCGGCAGTTTTATTGTTCTGGCTGTCTCGCCGAATGCAGATGCCTTGCCGGGGGCCTGTATCATAACAAAACCAGAACAGGCTAAGGCGTGTAAATGACGAATAAAACAGGCGAAAATACAGGAGAGATCCCCCTCTCCTGGTTTGGGAAAACGCTTTGGAAATTCACACCGCTCTATATCGAGTTGCTGTTTCTTGCGATCTGCCTACGGCTGATTGGGCTGGTTGAACCGTTTATCTTTCAAGTCATCATTGACCGGATATTGCCATTTCAACGAGAAGCGTCTTTGGTGGTAATCGTCTTTGTATTCGTTGCGGTTTCTTTATTTCAACTTGGCTTTGAAGTCTTATCACAACTTCTCAGTATGCTAACGGCGAATCGCGTAACCCGGGAACTTGGGCGTCGCATATTTGGGCACCTGTTCCGGTTGCCCTTCAGCCATTTTCGCAAATGGACGGTTGGTGAAACCATTGCCCGCGTCAGCGAA
>NZ_JBSMEZ010000067.1:0-29849 GCF_056498605.1 Profundibacter sp. | reverse complement strand
ATATGGGGCAATGGCTGTGGATTCACCGGCGTTGGAAACCCGAACGTCAGCGCACCCGCGCAGCGGCCAAGATTGATCCCTGATTGGCCGCCTGAACGATAATGACGCATTCATCATCGCCAGGAATATTGGCGGAAAATGTCAGCGGTGCCGCCCCGTTCCAGCCTTTCAGGACGCTCCATTCAGTGACCACGTTTGAATAGGCTAGTTTGCGCCCCGCATTCTCGCCGCGCTTGATCTGCACCGATTGCCCGTCAACAAATCGCACCATCTGCACCACCATTTTACCCAGCCCCTTGACCAATGGTTCTGCCGTGATCTCGATCTGGCCACCGTTGCGCGTAACCGTCAACCGCACCTGATCTGGCGCTTTGGCGCGGGCCTTGATTAGTTTGGCAACTTCGCTTGGCTTGGTGCCAACAACAAGGTCTTGCCCCGCGATCACCATTTGTGGCGTGTAAACCATGCGTTTTCCCGCCGCACGCGCATAGCCGTGCTGGCGTGCGGTAAATTTCGGGCTGGCAAAGACATCTTTCCAGCCGATGTAATCCCAATAATCCACATGCAGCGATAGTGCGATCACATCATCGCGTTTTGCCAGTTTCCCCAACAATGCATCTGCGGGCGGGCAACTGGAACACCCCTGCGAGGTATATAGTTCAACCACAACTGGCCCAGATTGCGCCGCAGTCATATTGGCCACCGCCATCCACACCCCTGTTACAATAATCACAAATTTATGCATGATCCGCTCTCTGTTTTCTGCGCCCTTACATCCACCTAAGTCACAGCCCGATCAATAGCCAATCAAGGTTTTGCGAGAATCCTTGTTACTTTCGTAACATCAGTGCTACAAATTAATTGTGTGCAATGGTATACAAATATGGCTTGCCCCCTTGAACGACTCCTCTGGATAGGTCAAAAGCGCAAGTAACATGGGCAGCCGCCCATAGCCGTTAGCCATAAAATGGAGCCAGCCATGACCATTCAAGTCGGACAAGACAGCGCAAAATCCCGTAAAACCCTGACCGTGGGCAAACAAAGCGTCGATTATTACTCGATCCCCGCGGCCACCGCTGCGGGTTTGGGCGACTTCTCGCGCCTTCCTGCGGCGCTCAAGGTGGTGCTGGAAAACATGCTGCGGTTCGAGGATGGCAAGACGGTCACAACAGATGACATCAAGGCATTCGCTGAATGGGCCACAAACGGCGGCAAAAACCCGCGTGAGATTGCCTATCGCCCTGCCCGCGTGCTGATGCAAGATTTCACCGGCGTGCCTGCTGTGGTCGATCTGGCCGCGATGCGCGACGGGATTATCGGGCTTGGGGGGGATGCGGAAAAGATCAACCCGCTGACCCCGGTTGATCTGGTGATTGACCACTCGGTGATGATCGACAATTTCGGTACCCCCCGCGCATTCGCGATGAATGTTGAACGCGAATACGAGCGCAACATCGAGCGCTACACCTTCCTGAAATGGGGCCAATCGGCGTTTGACAATTTCCGCGTGGTGCCCCCGGGCACAGGGATTTGCCATCAGGTGAACCTTGAATATCTGGCGCAAACCGTTTGGACCGATACGGACCAGAGCGGCGCAACCGTCGCCTATCCCGACACATTGGTCGGCACCGACAGCCACACCACTATGGTCAACGGTTTGGCCGTTCTGGGCTGGGGCGTTGGCGGGATCGAGGCTGAAGCGGCGATGCTGGGCCAGCCGATTTCAATGCTGATCCCCGAGGTCGTGGGTTTCGAGTTGACTGGCGAAATGATGGAGGGCACCACCGCCACCGATCTGGTTCTGAAGGTCGTGGAACTGTTGCGTATCCAAGGCGTGGTTGGCAAATTCGTTGAATTTTACGGCGAGGGCCTGAACCACCTGCCGCTGGCCGATCGGGCCACCATCGCCAACATGGCGCCTGAATACGGCGCGACCTGTGGCTATTTCCCGATTGATAATGAAACCCTGCGCTATTTGCGGGTTTCTGGCCGCAATGAGGGCCGGATTGCATTGGTCGAGGCTTATGCCAAGGAAAACGGGTTCTGGCGTGATGCCGATTATGCACCGGTTTACACCGACACCCTGTCGCTGGACATGGGCACGATTGTGCCAGCTATTTCCGGCCCCAAACGCCCGCAGGACTACATCGCACTAACGGATGCCAAAGCGGCATTCGCCTGCCAGATGAAAGAGATGTTCAAACGCCCGATGCACAAAGAAATCGCGGTGGCGGGCGAAGACTACACAATGGAGAGCGGCAAAGTTGTGATCGCCTCGATTACGTCGTGCACCAACACCTCGAACCCCTACGTGATGATCGGCGCGGGTCTGGTGGCACGCAAGGCCGCGGCCTTGGGTCTGAACCGCAAGCCGTGGGTGAAAACCTCGCTGGCCCCCGGTTCGCAAGTTGTAAGCGAATACCTTGAAGCCGCCGATCTGCAAAAAGATCTGGATGCGCTTGGCTTTAACCTTGTTGGTTACGGCTGCACCACCTGCATTGGCAATTCCGGCCCGTTGCAGCCGGAAATTTCTGCCGCAATCGCCGAGGGCGATCTGGTGGCAACTTCGGTGCTCTCGGGCAACCGCAATTTCGAGGGCCGGATTTCCCCCGACGTGCGCGCCAACTATCTGGCCTCGCCCCCCTTGGTGGTGGCCTATGCTATCGCTGGCACATTGGACATCAACATTGCGACCGACCCGCTGGGCCAAGACAAAGACGGCAATGATATCTACCTGAAAGACATCTGGCCCACGAATCAAGAGATCGCCGAACTGGTCGACAAAACCGTCACCCGCGAGGCGTTCATGGCGAAATACGCCGATGTTTTCGCAGGCGATGAAAAATGGCAGGGCGTGGCAACCACTGACAGCCTGACCTACGACTGGCCTGCCACATCGACCTACGTTCGTAATCCGCCCTACTTTCAGAATATGTCCAAAGAAGCTAGTAAGATCAGTGACGTGAAAGACGCCAAGGTATTGGCCATTCTGGGCGATATGGTCACCACCGACCACATTTCGCCTGCGGGGTCATTCACAAAAGACACCCCCGCTGGGCAATATCTGGTCGAGCGCCAAGTGCCCGTGAACCAGTTCAACTCCTATGGCTCGCGCCGTGGCAACCACGAGGTGATGATGCGCGGCACGTTTGCCAACATCCGCATCAAAAACGAAATGCTGGACGGGGTTGAAGGCGGCTATACGCTGGGACCAGACGGCAAACAAACCTCGATCTTTGACGCTGCCAACGCCTATCAAGAGGCCGGCACACCGCTGGTGATCTTTGCAGGGCAACAATATGGGGCTGGCTCATCGCGCGACTGGGCCGCCAAAGGCACCGCCCTGTTGGGGGTCAAGGCGGTGATCGCCGAAAGTTACGAGCGTATTCACCGCAGCAATCTGGTCGGCATGGGCGTGATCCCGTTTGAATTTACCGGCGGCGGCACCCGCAAGACGTTGGGTCTGAAGGGCGACGAAACCGTGTCGATAACAGGGCTTGAGGGCGACCTGAAACCGCTATCCGACATCCCCGCCACCATCACCTACAGCGATGGCAAAACCCGCGACATCACCCTGAAATGCCGCATCGATACCGAAACCGAGATCGAATACATCGAACACGGCGGCGTATTGCATTACGTGCTGCGGAATTTGGCGAAGGGGTAAGGAAAATTACAAGCGTCCCGATTGCGGGGCGCTTGTACCTATAGAAACAAACTGTTTCGCCAATCCCTGATTTGCGTTCTTTTTTCGTTAACCAGAATGGGCTATCAGTGTTCCTATGATTGACTTGACCATCCCACATGACCGCCGTGAAATTCTCGGCCTTTCCGCCCCTCTGATCGAGGCGTTCGCGCTGCTTTTGCTTGCTGTGGCCTGTCTACCGATCCTGTAAAGCGGTTTAGCCCACGTCACCCGAACCTTACTTGGCGGCCTCGATGGCTGGGCGTATCTGGTTTTCAATCACCCGCTGGGTAATTGGCCCGCGAAAATGCAGCACGATAACCCCGTCGCTATCAATCAAATAGCTTTCGGGCATCGCCAGAACGCCCCACTCAATCCCGTTGCGCCCCTTGGGGTCACTCAGGATCGCGGTGAACGGGTTGCCCAGTTCAGCCAGAAATCCGGCTGCATCCTCTGGCCGGTCCTTGTAGTTAACCCCGTAAACCGGCAGGCCACCCTCGGCCAGTTTGATCAGGTTTGGGTGTTCGGCCCGACACGGCGGACACCAGCTGGCCCAGAAATTTACCAGCTTTACGCCGGGGGCCCGCAGGGTCTCGTCGGTGAAACCGGTTGCAGGGTCCTGATCTTCACTCACAAAGATCGCAGGCGCAGGGTGGCCTTCGCGTGTTGATGGCAGATTACTAGGGTCATTGCCGCTCAGGCTGTTTATCAAATTCGGCAATAACAACGCGCCAACCAATGTCGCAAAAATCACAACGGGTAGGATCGCCAATATATTCAGTTTCCGCGGCTCAGACATTTTTCGCCCGCCGTTCTTCAACCTCGCGCAGCGCCTTGGCAACGCGACGCCCTTTGATCCAGCTAAGCGCCAGCAGGCCCAACAACAAGATTAGCGTCACCGCATAAGAGGCCAGAACCTCGGTTTGGTATTTCCCCAGATCAGGCATCATGCCACCCGCTCCCGTGCGATCAGCGCCTTCATCCGGCGGCTGCGAATTTCTGTGCGTGTGCGCATCAGCACCAGTGCGATGAACAGCAAAACGAAACCGGCAATGCACAACAACAACGGCCAGTAAAATACATCCGAAACATGTTCTTCTTTGTCGACCGAAAGCGACGCTGCCTGATGCAGCCCTTGGCTCCAGAAATTTACCGCATAGCGGCTAAGCAGAGCAAAGACCGACCCGACAAGGCATAAAACCGAGGTCAGATCAGCGGCTGTGTCCGGATCATCAATCGCTTCCCACAAAGCGATATAGCCCAGATAGAACAAAAACAGGATCAGGAACGATGTCAGTCGCGGGTCCCACGCCCAATAGGTGCCCCACATTGGTTGGCCCCAAATCGCGCCGGTAAACAGTGCAATCAGCGTCATTGTCATGCCAATCGGGGCTGCGGCCTTGGCCGCCAGTGCCGAAACATGGTGGCGACGGATCAGCCAGACCAAAGATGTGATCAGCATCATCATCCACGCATTGATCGCCATCAGGGCTGCCGGCACATGGATATAGATAATTTTCACCGAAGAACCAAAGTTTTCAGCCTCGGGGGTTAGAAAGTATCCCCAGAACATGCCCGTCACCAGTGTGATCACCGACAGGCCCGCAAACCACGGCAGGAATTTCCCTGACGTTTGCATGAATAATTTTGGATTGGCGTATTCCCAGAGCGACATCGGGCGACCTTATACGTTAAATTTCACGGCTATAAATACCCCGTTACAAGGCTCAACGCAAATTGATGCGTATGGTTGCAGCCGCTACAAATGGAAGCAGCGCGACCACGCCAGCGGTGATTCCAGCCAGCATTAAGAGCGGTGTAGTGTTGTCGAACCCTTGTGCCCCGCGGCGCAGCGCTTCGGCCCCGAAAATCAGCGTGGGCACGTATAGCGGCAGCACCAATAATGACAATAACAGCCCGCCGCGTTTCAATCCCACAGTCAGCGCCGCACCGAATGCGCCGATGAACGACAGCGCCGGTGTGCCGATTGCCAATGTCGCCACCAGCCAGCCAAAACCGGCTGTCGGCATGTTCAGCAACACCCCCAAAAACGGCGCGGCAATGGTCAGCGGCAATCCGGTGGTCAGCCAATGGGCCAAGGCCTTCATCGCCACCACACCCTCCAGCGGCACAGGTGCGGTTGCCAACAGATCAAGCGAGCCGTCCTCAAAATCCAGCGCGAAAATGCGGTCCAGTGACAAAAGGCACGCCAGCAATGCCCCGACCCACAGAATGCCCGGCGCGATTTTAGCCAGCAGCGCACTTTGCGGCCCAACGCCAAACGGCACCAGCACCACAACGATCAGGAAAAATGCTAACCCCAACCCAAAGCCGCCCCCTGCCCGCATCGCCAACCGCATATCCCGGATCAGAATCGCAATCATTCGAACGCCTCATCGAACCCGGCCAGATCGCGCGGGCGGGCCTTGTTGTCCGTCAGGTCCAGCACATCGGCCTTGATCCCCAGATCAATATGGGTGGCAATCAGCGCCGCCCCCCCATTTTCGCAATGCTCCCGAACCGCATCGGCAAACAGCGCCACACTGGCCACATCCAGTGATACAGTGGGTTCATCCAATGCCCAGATTTTGCGCCCCGTCACCAACAAGCGTGCCAACCCCAAACGGCGCTTTTGCCCCGCCGACAGGTTATGCGCCGCGCGACTTGCCAAATCCTCAAGGTTAAACGCCGCAAGCGCCGGAGCAATATCCACCACGCCGTACACCTGCGCCCAAAACTTCAAATTCTCGGTCACCGTCAGGGTCGATTTCAACCCATCCGCATGCGCCCCGTAGGTGATCGCATCAGGGGCTGCCACCACCTCGCCCTCAAGGGCCGGTTGCAACCCCGCCAAGGTGCGCAACAGCGTGGTCTTGCCAATCCCGTTTGGCCCACGCAGCAGTAGAACCTGCCCTGCCGCCAGCGTGAAATCCACCCGATCAAGCACAGCAACACCGCCGCGCGTGATTGCCAGATTGGTAACTTTCATCAATTCCATAGCAACGGCATACCCCAATGCAACGCTCCCGAACAGCGACAAATCCGCCCCATTTTCGTTCTACAAATATCCCCGCGCGGAGCGCCTAGAATCTCTTTAGCACAACGCCCTAGACAGGCAATAACGCCGCCGCTATCCGCCGCCCCTCGGCCAGCAACACATTATAGGTCCGGCACGCCGCAGGGCTGGCCATCGGTTCGACCCCTATATGGGCTGCCTCCAAGGCTTCTCGCAAAGGTTTGGGAATATGCGTGGTCTCGGCCCCCGTGCCGATAAACAGCACATCGACCTTTAGCGCCAGCAACGCCGCCGCATCCCCGTACCCGCCCCACGCGGTGACAGAGTTTGGCAATACCAGCACCGCCCCCTCGAAAACCTTACCGCCGACACGGAAAAACCCCGGCCCATAGCCGTCAATCGGCATGGTATCTTTGAATTCGACCTCGGTGAATTGCATGTGCGTCTCCTTGAGCGAAACCAATCCGATTGAATTCGCCTTTGAACCCCGAACGCATTAACTAACGTTAACGCTGCCTCGGGCTTCAAGGTAAATACTTGTTTGCCGATTAGATTGGTTTCGCTCTAATCAAACAATGGCAACCCGTTTAGCGCCGATGCGGCAATAATGAAATAGGCAACCGCGCGGTAGACCCGCTCGTATCCCGGGGCAAACAACCAGCCACCCAGCACATTCGCCGCCAGATAGGGCAGCGTCAGCAATGCACCTAAAACCACAGCCGATGCCACCAGATAGCCGTTCAGATGCAACACCCCGATCATCATCAGATCACACAGCAGCAGATAAACCATGATATTAGCACGGATCACCGCCGCCGGATGCGAACTGGCCATATAGAGCATGATCACCGGCGGCCCCGGCAATCCGACGCTGCCGGCGAGGAACCCGCCCAACCCGCCCGCGCCATAAATCATCGGCGGCCTTAACACCCCCTGATAGCGAAATCCGCCGACCAGCAGCACCAGCAACAGGATCGAGGTCATCGACACGCCATAGCGAAACAACTCGGGTGCGATCAGACCCAGTACCAGCACCCCCAGCGGCAAAGCCACCAGCGTGCCCAGTGACAAGCGCAGAATATCCGCCGGATGACCTGTGCGAATGGCGCGCGGGATGTTGGGCAACGGACCGATCAGATCCATGATCAACAGGGTGGTCAGCGCCTCGAACGGGGTCAGGATTTGACCCGCCACAGGCAGATACACCATCGCCGTGCCAAATCCGGAAAATCCGCGCACCAGCCCTGCGACCGTTGCAGCAGCCACCAGCAGCCAGAACCCTTCGCTTGCAATGACGCCCGCGAAGATGCCCATCCTTACGCGTCGATACCTGCGTATTGTCCGCCCGCTTCGGGGTTTTGTTTCGACCAGTCGCGTTTCACCCCAAGGCGAAGCAGGATGGCGGATGCGATAAACACCGATGAATACGTCCCGACAATCACACCCCAGATCATCGCAAACACAAAGCCGCGGATCACGTCGCCGCCCAGCACAAACAGGGCCACCAGCGCAATTAATGTGGTGACGGAAGTCATCACCGTGCGTGACAGGGTTTCATTGATCGACAGGTTCAACACCTCTTTTAGCGTCAGTTTCTTGAACTTGCGCAGATTCTCGCGCACGCGGTCAAACACAACCACGGTATCGTTCAACGAATAGCCAACGATGGTCAGCAAGGCAGCGATGATGGCCAGATCGAACTTGATCTGCACCAGACTAAAGATGCCGATGGTCAGCACCACGTCATGCACCAATGCGGCCACAGCCCCGACAGAAAACTGCCATTCAAACCGCAGCCAGATGTAAAACAACACCGCCACAATCGCCGCAATCACCGCCTCGACAGCGGTCCAGACCAATTCGCCCGACACTTTGGGTCCAACAGATTCAACGGCGGCAAATGTGATCGACGGCTCATAGGCCTGCAATGCGGTCTTAATATCTGCAATAGTGCTGGTGGTGACGGCTTCATCGCCCTCTTGCGCCTCAATGCGAATTTGGGTCACGTGCAAATCGGGCTTGGCCGGATCGAACACTTCGGTGATCGACACATCGCCAAGGTTCAGCGGTGCAATCGCATCGCGATATTCCCTGACATCCACAGCGATGTCCGAATCCGTGCGGATCGTGGTGCCACCTTTGAAATCAATGCCGTAGTTCAACCCTTGCATGAAAAACAGCACGATAGACGCGATCATCATTAAGGCAGAAAAACCCATTGTCAGCTTCGATGTTTTGAAGAAATCCCATTTTGTATCTTTGGGTACAAGTCGTAATCTCATCGTCTTATACCTCTATCGTTTTGGGGCGGCGGCGTTCAAACCAGATCACTACGATCAGCCGTGTTACAAAAATCGCGGTAAAGACCGAGGTGATAATCCCCAGCCCCAGCGTAATCGCAAAACCGCGCACGGGGCCAGAGCCCATGACAAACAGAATGACCGCTGTGATAAACGTGGTGATGTTGGCGTCCAGAATAGCGCTCAACGCTTTCTCATAGCCCAGCTCAATCGCCCGCGCTGGCCCTTTGGCCGATTTCAGTTCCTCGCGTATTCGCTCGAAAATCAGCACGTTGGCATCCACCGCCATCCCGACGGTCAAAACAATCCCCGCGATCCCGGGCAAGGTCAGCGTCGCCCCGATCATCGACAGCAGACCAAAGATCAGCCCGACGTTGATAACCAGCGCAATATCGGCAAACAGCCCGAACAGCCCGTAAGACAGCACCATAAACACCAGCACCCCGATGCCAGCGACAATCGCCGCAATTTTACCCGCGTCAATACTGTCTTGGCCCAGCTCCGGCCCGATCGTGCGTTCCTCAAGGAAATTCATCTTGGCAGGCAGTGCCCCTGCCCGTAATAAAATCGCCAGCTTGGTCGATTCCTCGACTGTAAAACTACCGGTGATAATGCCGGACCCGCCCGAAATGTGGCTCTGGATTGTCGGGGCGGAAATCACCTCGCGATCCAGCACAATCGCAAAAGGCGATCCGATATTTTCAGCCGTGTAGTTACCGAATTTGCGCCCGCCCGCAGGGTTAAAGCGGAAGTTCACCGCAGGGCGGCCGTTCTGATCAAACGTCGGCTGCGCATCGACCAATTCCTCGCCTGTGACGACGGGCAGTTCCTCTACAATGTAATACACACCTTCCCGGTCCAGCGATGGCAACACTTCATTACGCGCCCCGGGGCTAGCGTCAGGATCACTTGTTTGGCCAACAACGGGTTTGAACTCCAGCTTGGCGGTTGATCCCAGCAAATCTTTCAATTCCTGTGCCGATCCCAGCCCTGGAACCTGAATCAATATCCGGTTGGTGCCTTGCCGCTGGATTGTCGGCTCGCGGGTGCCCACTTCGTCCACGCGGCGGCGGACGATTTCCAGCGTCCGTGCGATGGTTAATTCGTCACTGACCTGCTTTTCTGCTTCGGACAGAACCATAGTGATCACATCGCCATTGGCACTAAACTCCAGATCTTGCGATCCGACGCCCGACAGCGTGGTCACGGCCTGTGCCAATCCGCGCACCAATTCCAATGCGCGTGGCATGGCCTCGGGGTTGCCAATGCGCACCCGCAATTCCTGGGCTGGTGAATCCAGCCGGCGCACCGCGCCAACCACATCCCGTTCGGGCCGCAGCACATCGCGCACCGCAGGCCACATACCCTTAACGCGGGCCTCGTAAACATCTTCGACCTGCACCTCGGCCAGCAAATGCGCCCCACCGCGCAGATCCAGCCCAAGGTTCACCAGACTGGATGGCATCCACGATGGCCATGTATCCGCTGCCGCCAAACGTTCAGGCGTGCTGCCCAGTTTGTCGATTTCGACCAGTGCATCATTGTGGGTTTCCACACGGGTATAAAACCCGTTGGGCAACGCCATAAACAGGCCAAGCGCAACAAGCCCCCAAATGACGATGCGCTTCCATAAATCGATTTGCAGCATATGTTTGCCTGTATTCCTAAGTGGTCCGGTCGATGGACGAATTGACGCCCGATTAATTATCGTTTGCGGGTTCTGTTTTGTTCAACACTTGTGAAATGGTCGATTGAATGACGCGCACCTTCACATCTTTCGCAATTTCAATCTCGATCTCGCCAGCTTCTTTCACCTTGGTCACCTTGCCGATGACGCCACCAGCGGTCACCACCTGATCGCCACGGCGCAGCGCTGCGACCATCGCCTGATGCTGTTTCATCTTCTTTTGCTGCGGACGGATCAGCAGGAAATACATGATCGCAAAAATCAGGATCAGCGGGATGAAAGAGCCAAGCGCACTTACGCCCCCTGCTCCGGCGGCCTGTGCATAGGCGGGTGTTACAAACATATCATCGTCCTTTGTGTTTATTACCGGCGAATGGCGCCAATACCGTTGGCGCGCACCCTATATGTGGCCCTTTTGCTTGGCAAGCCATGGCAGGCGTAAATCAAGGCTTCAAAGCAGCGCATATCTAAGGCATATGGGGGGCAAGTGATGACAATCAATCGGGAACCAGCAAAATGCACGATATTAAAATGATCCGCGATAACCCAGCCGCATTTGACGCTGCAATGGCGCGCCGTGGTCTCTCTGGTATTTCCGCGGCGGTTCTGGCGATTGACACGGCGCGGCGCGGCGCGATTGCGCGGGCCGAAGCGGCGCTAACCGAACGCAATGCAGCATCCAAACTGGTGGGCGCGGCCAAGGCCAGCGGTGACGAGGCCGAGTTTGAACGCTTGCGCGCACTGGTTGGCGAAAAGAAAGCCGAGATTGCCACGCTTGAAGAAGAGGCCAAAGCAAAGGATGCCGAATTGCGCGACATGCTGATGGGCCTGCCCAATCTGCCCGCCGATGATGTGCCGGATGGGGCCGACGAGGACGATAACGTCGAAATCCACACATGGGGCAGCCCGCGCAATTTCGCCTTTGATCCCAAAGAGCATTTCGAGATCAAAGCGGTGCAAGGCGGCATGGATTTCGAGGTCGCCGCCAAGCTGTCCGGCTCGCGCTTTGTTGTAATGTCCGGCGCGGTTGCCCGTGTGCACCGTGCGCTGGCGCAATTCATGCTGGATACCCACATTGACAAACATGATCTGCGCGAAACCAACGTACCGGTTCTGGTGCGTGAGGAAATGATGTATGGCACGGGGCAACTGCCGAAATTCGGCGAGGACAGCTATAAAACCACCGATGGCTGGTGGCTGATCCCCACCGCCGAGGTGCCGCTGACCAATATCGTCAATGGCGAGGTGATCGACGAGGCCACCCTGCCCCACCGCCATGTCGCCCATACGCTGTGTTTTCGTAGCGAGGCCGGATCGGCTGGCCGTGACACATCGGGCATGCTGCGCCAGCACCAGTTTGAAAAGGTCGAGATGGTTTCCATCACCCACCCTGACAAATCAAATGATGAACACACCCGCATGACCAAATGCGCCGAGGCGATACTGGAGGCGCTGAATCTGGCCTATCGCACCGTGATCCTGTGCACCGGTGATCTGGGCTTCGGCATGCGTAAAACCCATGACATCGAGGTGTGGTTGCCCGGCCAAAACGCCTACCGCGAGATCAGCTCGATTTCTGTCGCCGGTGATTTTCAGGCCCGCCGGATGAACGCCCGTTTCAAACCCGCAGGCGGTGGAAAACCCGAATTTGTGCATACCCTGAATGGCTCGGGTCTGGCGGTTGGGCGTTGCCTGATTGCGGTGCTGGAAAACGGCCAGAACGAGGATGGTTCGGTCAGTTTGCCCGACGTGTTACACCCCTATCTGGGCGGCAAAACCACAATTGCTGCCGATGGTCATCTGGGCTGATTGGTGGTATAATTCCTTATGGGTGTTCTACCTATCCCCTGACCTACTATAAGGGAGCAACATTATGGGATTGTTCGATTTTCTAAGCGGGCGCAAACGGCCAAAATCCGGCGTTGTTGCCGTCAGTCCTGACCAGTTGGAGACAGCTATTCTGGCGCTAAACCGCGACACCGCCCCCTACCGGATCACCAAATGCGACGACGACAGGTGCGATCTGGTGGCCGAGTGGAAGATTGTTGACGCCAAATGGTACGAGATTTTCGGCAAGGCCGGTCTGAAAAAGGCGTTCAAGGTCAAAATGCGGCTGGACGTGGAAAATTCCGAGGTCCGCGCGGTGGATATGGATTATACCGTCAGTTGGCGGGCCGGTGTGCCAGAACTGGAGTTTCAGGCGTCGGGTTTTCGTGGCCAGAAAACCGAAATCTCGTTTGGCACCGCTTACGGTTTTACCGAAGAGTTAAGGCTCGGACAGATTTACAATTACCGCTTCAATTCATCCGAAATCAAAAAACCGCTGCAACAGGCGGTGACTGATAACGGCTGGACATGGCGCGGTGTTGCGTTTGGCAAACTGTAACCGGTCAGTGCTGCTCGCTGCTTGATGGAACAAACACCATAGCTGCGGGGAACGCTATCATCTTGTTGGCGTCCTCGTCCCACAGTTTCCAACGCAAACAGCCCAGCCCCTGAATGAACCCGATCTTTTGCGAATCCAGCAAATGCTCACACGCCTCATAGCATTTGCACAGATTGTAGCAGGGGATATTGGCGTTCAGATGGTGCAGATCGTGATAGGCGATGTTGGCGGTCAGAAAATTATAGACCCGCCCGAAATCCAGCACTGCTGAGGATTGCAGCGCCGCCGCCTCGAATGTATGGCTCGGTTTGCGGTCCCAATACATACCTTCAAAATTATGCTGCACATAAGGGATCATCGCGCCAAAGAAACCGGCAATAATAACACTGCCACCCAGCACCCAAAGCGCCGTTGCCCCAAACAGGGCATACAACCCCCACAGGTATAACCCAATCGCTATATTGTTTAGCATCACATCCCAAACACCTGTTTTTATCCCGTTTTTTGGAAAACGATACTGAACAAGATAAACAAACAGCGGCCCGATAAAAAACAGGGTCAGCGGGCTGCGATACAGCCGATACCCCAGCCGTTTCCACAAAGGGGCGCTGCGATATTCCGCCAGCGTCATGGTGAAAATCTCGCCCGCATCGCGGTGTTCCAGATCACCGATATAGGCGTGGTGCTGGTTATGATTGTATTTGGTCGCATTATAGGGCGCGAATGTGAACGGCGCCATCAGGCGCCCCACTGTGTCATTCATCCGCCGCGTGGTAAAGAACGATCCGTGCCCACAATCATGTTGCAACATGTATAGGCGAATCGCAGCAAACGCCACGGCCACAGACAGCGGCAGCAGTAGATACCATGTGTCAGCGAATGTAATCGCCAGCCACAACAGCAGGAAGTAGGCCGCCAATGTGCCAATGACATTCAGGATCGCAACCGTATTGTTCCGCGTGGTATAGGCGCGGGAAATTTCTCTAATATTCATATTCAAATTCTCTTGAGTCTTGAAATAATGTGAGTGTTACTAAGCAATAAGGCTACAAATACAGCTTTTACTCTATGGTAAATTTTCAAACAGTCAAATTATAAACTGCCCCTCCCGGGCATAACCCGCGCACCATTCTACCTTGCAAACAGTTGCTGCGCCGAACGTTGCACAGGTTATTGGCTTAGCCTAAAAAGGATGTCTTGCCTTTCTTTATCAATTCCTCTGCATAATTGGGATTCACATAAATAGTCGCCCCCTTAAGAGTGCCGAATGCGCTCCAGGTGCCGTTCAAATCCTTGCAAATTTGCCACTCGTCCCGTGTGAAATCACCACTCATCAGGACCGCATCTGCCTTGCCACTGCAAAATGTGACAATTCCCGCAGCCCTGCCGGAAAACGCGGTTTTGATGGCTATGCCATCCTGCTTAAACTCACCTGCCGCAATCATTCCGGGCCCTGACTCGCCGACCATGACAAAGGGGACGGGGAATCCGCCAGCGGTTGTCCTGCTTACAGGGGCGTCGGGGGTTTCCGTACAGGCCGAAACCAAAACCGCAGTTGAGAGTGCTAAAACAATACGCATCATCGGGGAGATCCTTTCAAAACAATAAAACAAATATTGCAATGACCTTACAGAAGAAGCGCAAACCTGCGCAAGGTAAGGAAATCATTGCCTCAAGCACCCGCACCTCGGGGCTTGTCCCCGAGAGAACCCAGCGCCGCGTTAGCGGCTCCTTACGAATGGGATGGCTTGTCCAAATGCTTGCGCAGACGGCTGGGCGTTGCTTTTTTCTTGTTCTTATAGGGGTTCGCTTCGGCCTGTGATCGCATCCATAGCCGGATCGGCGTGCCGGGCATATCGAAACTTTCCCGCAGACCGTTCACCAGATAGCGCGAATAGGAGGCGGGCAGTTTTTCGGGCATCGAGCACATCACCACAAAGCCCGGCGGGCGGGTTTTGGCTTGGGTCATATAGCGCAATTTTATCCGGCGACCCGCCGGTGCGGGCGGCGGGTGTGCCTCGACCATATCAATCAGCCAACGGTTCAATTGCGCTGTGGTAACACGACGGTTCCAGACCTCGTGGGCCTTCATCACCGCCTCTTGCAGCCGGTTCAACCCTTTGCCGGTTTTGGCTGATACGGTGACCAAGGGCGCACCACGAAGTTGCGGTAAAAGGCGTTCAAAAGACTCGCGCAAGTCTTTGAGTTTCTTTTGTTTATGGCGTTCAACATCCCATTTATTCACCGCCAGAACCACCGCACGCCCCTCGCGTTCGGCAAGGTCGGCAATCCGTAAATCCTGTTGTTCAAACGGGATTTCGGCGTCAATCAGCACGATCACCACCTCGGCGAATTTCACCGCTCGCAGACCATCCGAAACCGACAGCTTTTCCAGCTTTTCCTGCACGCGGGCCTTTTTGCGCATCCCTGCGGTGTCAAACATCCGGATCGGCACACCGTCCCAATCCATCTGCACCGAAATTGCATCGCGGGTGATCCCCGCCTCGGGTCCGGTCAGCAAACGCTCTTCGCCCAGCATCTGGTTGATCAATGTGGATTTGCCCGCATTCGGCCGGCCAACCACAGCGATTTGCAGCGGCTTTTCGCGTGTAGGAACCCGCGGCGCATCCGCATCCTCGTCGCTCACCTCAATATCGGTTTCCGGCGTGTCATCTTTGGCGGCTTTAGCAAATTCATCAGCCAGCGGCATCAGGATCGACAACAGCTCGCTCATCCCCTCGCCATGTTCAGCCGACAAGCGTAAAGGTTCGCCCAGACCCAGCGAATATGCCTCGATCACGCCCGCATCCGCCGCGCGGCCCTCGCCCTTGTTTGCCGCCAAAATCACGTGTTTCGCCCGCTTTCGCAGCAATCCGGCAAAAAACTCATCCGTCGGGTTCACCCCGACCCGCGCATCGATCATGAACAGGCAAATATCGGCCATATCCACCGCACGCTCAGTCAATTTGCGCATCCGCCCTTGCAGGCTTTCGTCTGTCGCTTCCTCAAGCCCCGCTGTGTCAATCACGGTAAACCGCAAGTCCCCCAGACGCGCAGCACCCTCGCGCAAATCGCGCGTTACGCCAGGTTGGTCATCGACCAACGCCAAACGCTTACCGACAAGACGGTTGAACAGGGTGGATTTACCCACATTAGGGCGCCCCACAATGGCGAGTGTAAAGCTCATCTTTTGCTCCGAATGGCAGATCAAGTGGCTTGCGATACAGCAAAGCTGTGCCAACTAAAACCCCCGCCAAGGCCCATCGTCAATTTTAATTGATGGCAACAGGCTCGCAACAACCTGTTAATGCAGCTTGGGCTCGACATTGATTGAAACGCAAACATTGGTTTGCCCTTCTATCTCCATCACCGGTCCGGCCTCGTGAATGTCGACCCCCATACGTTTGCCAGCCTTGCACATAGTATGTGGAATAATACCGATAATCCGTTTCGCCCCCAGTTCCTGTGCTGCCTCAATCATTTGATGCACCAACTGCATATGGATGCGAAACCGTTCCTTGCCAGGAACCCCTTGGGTGACAAATATCCGTGTGCCTTCCCAGACATCCGCACTGACCGGGGCTGGCTCGTCCATTATGTTTTCGGGGATACTGTCAAGCAAACCCAACTGGGCATCACGGATCATATAGGAATAAACCCCGTTTTGCGCCGTCGTTGGTGTCAGCCGGATACCCGCCAACACCTTTTTGTTTTTATCATGGATTGCGATCCAGCGGCTGGCTGGGGTGTCATACTGGTCGTATTCCATCCCCTCGGCGTTATTTAGCGCCCATTTGTTACGTTCAACAAACACATCATGACGCGCCCGAAAGATGTTTCCAAACAGTTCACCATGCATGTGCATGTTACTAAAAGACAGAGTTGTAGCTTGCATTGTAGTGCCTCCTTACGGCGTGGGTAGTCAAGTACAGGAGGCGGCTATCAGAGCAGATTCTGTTCTTTTGCCCGTGTTATGGCTTCGGCTGTCGATCGGGCGTTCATACGTGTGCGCGCAGATTTTAATCTGGCTTTAAGCGCACTTTCAGATATTCCCAGCTTCTCAGAAGCAGCACTATATAAATCGCCCCCAGCGATCAGTCGTAATGCATCGGCCTGATTTTTTGTCAGGGACTTGGCTTCGGTCACAAGGTCATGGATGCGGGTGAATACGTCTATTGCACGGTGGATTTCATCGTTGGTGAATTCGCGGTCAGAACGCGCAAACCCCAACATGGAGCGTTTGGATATTTTCCCCAGTGAAATCACCACACCATAGTTCATGCCATATTCAGCCGCCTTCCCCATAATGTTCATTGGATCGGGTATTTTCAACTCGCTCCAACGCCTGTGACCAGTGTTGGTCAATGACCAGACAACCACCGGATCCCAATATGCCATCAGGCTTTCTGCGTAATGTTCTTTCCACTTGGCAGGGTAAGTGTCCCTGACCAGTGCCGGACCTGAAAAACGAAGCTTCAGCCCTGCCGCAAAACCTGCGGGGGCGATTTCACCTAGCTCATCAAAAGCTGTATCTAAAGCCTTGCCCAAGAACATTATTTCAATGTGCCTGTCGCTAAACCAAAGATCAACCATAAAGGGTAACAAAATATCATTTCTCTCCTTTCTCGAACTATCGAAAGGCGTGCAACTGTCCTTTGGTTGACACCACATACATAACACCACCCACAATGACCGGATTGGTTGTCGCCCCGCCGGGAATATCGACCGTGCCAATCAAAGCGCCATCAACCGGATTGAAGGACCGGATCACACCGTCATTACTGGCCACAATCAGGCGACCACCGGCCAGAACAGGGCCGTAATGCGAAAACACTGCCTTGCGGCGGCGCACCTTTTCTCGTGTGTAATAGGGCATTTCAACGCTCCAGATGCGTTCACCTGTGGCAGCATCAAGCCGCACCAGATTTGCCTCGTCACTGACCAGAAACACCGACCCACCCACAGGCCACACGGGGCTGTAGGCGCCCTCGGTGGCGGTCCACAGCCGCTCGCCGCTGCCCAGATCAAGCGCGACAATACGCCCCGACTGGCTGCCGGCGTAAACCACGCCGTTTGCGACCACGGGATCGCCGGTTATATCGGTGATCCCGGCATAGGCGCGGCCACGCCGCTTGCCCGACACCGAAGAGGCCCATGTGCGCACGCCGCCTTTACGAAACGCTGCAATCAACTCGCCCGATCCAAAAGGAAAGACCGCGAATTTATCCGTGACCGCCGGCGCTGTGCCGCCCACCATCACCGATGGCGTAGGTGATCCTGGCAGTTGCCATTTGATCCGGCCATCCTTGGTGCTGATCGCCCATGCGCGGCTGTCGCGCGATGTCACATAGACCAGATCACCGCGCACGGTAGGCGCACCCGTGGCCGATGCATCCAGTTTTTGCACCCAGCGTTCAGCGCCGGTGGCTGCATCCAGCGCCACCAATGCGCCATAGCCTGTTGTCGCATAGACCGTATTGCCGTCAACGGCCACCCCCCCGCCAGAGGCTTCGCCGGATTTGTCAGAGGCAGGCGTAAGGTCGTGCGACCAGATTGCAGCGCCGCTGGTTGAATGGGCCATGACACCGGCCTGCGCATCCAGTGTAAATATGCGACCGGCCGAAACAACAGGATCAGCCGTGATCCTGTACTTGCGGCTTTCACCAGCCCCAATCGAGGCGCTCCAGATATGGGTCAGGTTCTTTGCAAGCGCCGGATGGATGATCTTGTGTTCCGGTGTGCCGTTGCGGTGGGTCCATTCACTGTAGTTCACAGTGGCGGGCAGACTGATCGGTACAGCACGGTTTACGACAACAGCTTCTGCCGCTGTTCCGTCTCCTTGCTCAGCTGCCTCTCCAAGCGGGCTGCGCAGATCCAGACGCTCGCCCGGTAAAATCAATTCGCGTTTGGCGCAACCAACCAGCAGGCCGACAATGGCCGCCCCTGCAATCACACGGGTCAGCTTCATGGCAGTTCCACCTTTTTCTTGTCGCTCGATCTTGCGTTCATATCTCGTCACGCTTGCCCCCTGCGCCCCTTTTTTAAGAAGCGTCAATTTCTCCACCCAACACCACAATCAACTGTGACGCGCGATTGCGCAAGCCTGCTGTCACTTCGACATCACTAATAATATCCTTTAAGCGGGAAATAGCTGCATCATTTCTGCCTTCTTCGACATCCAGCATCGCCAGCTGTTCTTCGGCCAACAGGCGGAACGGGGCACCGGCTATCGCCAGTGTCGCCAGTTTGGAACGGCGCTCGTCTGCGGCCATGTCACTGCCCGCCAGCAACACCAGCTTTAGCGTGGCCAGATCGCGGTAGGCTTTGGGCTGGGTCGCATCACCCGCTACCTTTGCCAGTGCCGCCATTGCCCCCGCCTTGTCGCCCGCAGCCAGCGCATCGGCAGCCCGCAGCATCGCCACCAGCGATTGCGCGCCTGCATCCTCCGCATTGACTTTGGCCAGTGCCGCCGCGCGTGCAGCACTGTCATCCAGCTCCAGCGCCTCCAGCAGGCTGTCGCCAAAACCCTGTGCCGCAGCCATATCGCGGGCCTTGGCCCATTCATTATAGGCAGCACCACCAACCAGAAGCAAAATTGCCAAAACACCAATCCAGCCATATTTGCGCATCAGCTTGAACAGCTTGTCGCGGCGCACCTCTTCGCTGACTTCTTCTATAAAACTGTCTGTCTCGCTCACGACATATTCCCCTGACGCCTGCGCACACCCCTGTATGCGTTACGGCTTGATGTTTTCTAACGATGTTTTACCTATCACAACAGACTTTGCCAAGGGGCAGCACACCATTGCAAACCATCCATGTAATTTGCCCGTTGCATTCGATAACTGAACCGCATAGTTTAGCAAAAATGGTGCTGGATATATTAACACGCGCCATCAGCATGAACGAGGCTTGAATGAAACTGCTCCCTTTCCTTATCGCGCTACTGGTTTCGGCGTTTCTGTATCTGATGGTGTTTGAACGGGACCGCCTGCTTGGCTTTGCCAGCAATGAAACAATGACAGCGGATGTGGCAGCACAGGAACAAACAACGCCACCCGCAATCGCGGACGCGACAGACGCATCCACTGACCCCGTGCGCCTTGTCTCGGTTGTGGCCATTCATTCGGTCGCCCAAACTGTCGATAGCGCGGTTTTGTTGCGCGGCCGCACAGAAGCAGCCCGCCAAGTCAACGTCATGGCCGAAACCTCGGGCAAAGTGATTTCGACCCCCTTGCGCAAAGGCGCTTATATCGAAGCGGGCCAAACCCTGTGCCAGCTGGACCCCGGCACCCGCGAATCCCGTCTGGCTGAGGCCAAAGCACGCCTGACCGAGGCCGAGGCCCGCCTGCCCGAAGCACAGGCCCGTGCATTAGGGGCCGCCGCCACGTTGACCGAGGCCAAAATCAGCGAAAACGCAGCACGGCGCTTGAACGAAAGCGGCTATGCCTCTGAAACCCGCGCCGCCTCGGCCGAGGCTGCGTTGCAAGCGGCCCTTGCAGGTGTCGAGAGCGCCAAGGCCGCTGTGGTTTCGGCCAAGGCCAGCGCCGAGGCCGCCAAAGCCGTTGTTGCCTCGACCTTGAAAGACATCGAAAACCTGACCATCACCGCGCCCTTTGCCGGACTGCTAGAAACCGACACCGCCGAATTGGGCGCGTTGCTGCAACCTGGCGCGCATTGCGCCACGATCATCCAGCTGGACCCGATCAAACTGGTTGGCTTTGCGCCGGAAACCGAAGTTGACCGTGTAACGGTTGGCGCTATGGCGGGCGCACGTCTGGCCACAGGCAGCAAAGTTGTCGGGCGGGTGACATTCCTGTCACGATCCGCCGACCCCCTAACCCGCACCTTTCGCGTCGAAGTCGAAGTGCCCAACACCGGCCTTGCGATCCGCGATGGCCAAACCGTTGAAATCCTCGTCGCATCTGACGGCGCATCGGCACATCTATTGCCGCAATCCTCGCTGACGCTAGACAACGACGGGACATTGGGCGTGCGCTATGTAGGCGATGGCGACATCGTCGGATTTGCCCCGGTCACCATCCTGCGCGACACGGCAAGCGGCATCTGGGTCGCTGGCCTACCCGACACAATCAACGTAATCGTAACAGGCCATGAATACGTGGTGAAAGGTGTCAAAGTCGATGCCACTTACCAAGGGGTCAGCCAATGACCGGCATCGTCGATTGGGCAGCGGGCCGCGCCCGCATGGTGCTGGCCTTTATCGTACTGTCCTTGATTGCAGGCTCAATGGCCTATGCGATCCTGCCCAAAGAGGGCGAGCCCGACATCGAAATTCCGATGGTGATCATTTCGGTCCCCTTCCCTGGCATTTCGGCGGCGGATGCGGAAAAGCTGCTGGTCAAACCGATGGAAACCGAACTGTCCGATCTGGACGGGTTGAAAACCATGTCGGCCACGGCCGCCGAAAACTATGCCGTCACAATTCTGGAATTCGACTTCGGCTGGGACAAAAGCCAGATCATCGCCGATGTGCGCGACAAGATGAGCACGGTCGAGGCGCAGTTTCCCTCCGGCGCCGACAAATACGTCATTTCCGAATTCAACTTTTCCGAATTCCCGATCATCATCGTCAATCTGACCGGCGATTTGCCCGAACGCACCCTGCTCCGCGTGGCCAAAGACCTCCAAGACCGACTGGAAGAGTTGGAGCCAGTGCTAGAGGCCGCCCTGACCGGCCACCGCGACGAGATGGTCGAGGTGGTGATCGACCCGCTGCGACTGGAAGCTTATAACGTCACGGCACTGGACCTGATCAACGTGGTGGTGAACAACAACCAGTTGATCGCGGCGGGCGAAATCGAAACTGCCACCGGCGCGTTTTCGGTCAAAATCCCGTCGTCCTTTGACGAGGTGCAGGATATTTACAACCTACCGGTTAAAACCAACGGCGACCGTGTGGTCACATTGGGTGATCTGGCCGATATTCGCCTGACATTCGAGGACCGCACCGGTATTGCCCGCTATAACGGCGACAACACCGTGGCGTTGCAAGTCAGCAAGCGCAAAGGGTTCAACATCATCGACACCTCGGATCTGGTGCGCGAGGTGGTGGCCCGCGAAAGTGCGCTGTGGCCTGAAGAACTGCAAGCCGCGATCAATATCGGCACCTCCAATGACCAGTCCCGCATCGTGGGCAGCATGGTGCGCCAACTCGAAGGCTCGGTTCTAACCGCCATCGCGCTGGTGATGATCGTGGTGCTGGCAACCCTTGGCACCCGGTCCGCCCTGCTGGTCGGATTCGCCATTCCGACGTCGTTCCTGCTGTGTTTTGTGCTTCTGGCAATCATGGGGATTGCGGTGTCCAACATCGTGATGTTCGGCCTGATACTGGCGGTCGGAATGCTGGTGGACGGGGCAATTGTGGTGGTCGAATACGCGGATCGGCGCATCCGCGAGGGTGTCGGCCCGATGCACGCTTACGTGGAGGCCGCCAAACGGATGTTCTGGCCCATCGTATCCTCGACCGCGACAACGCTGTGCGCGTTCCTGCCGATGCTGTTCTGGCCCGGTGTGCCGGGGCAATTCATGGGCATGTTGCCGGTCACGCTGATCTTTGTTCTGTCCGCATCGCTTGTGGTGGCGCTGGTGTATCTGCCGGTGATGGGCGGTGTTACAGGCCGGATGTCACGCAGTTTTGGCGCCGCTTCTGATATGCTGCGCCCATTGCCGTGGATCATCCGCGCAGCGCTGGCGGTTGGCGCATTGTTTCTGGTGTTCGTCGGCGCGATGCAGGGTCTGAACCCCGACTACATTCCGCCGCTTGGCGCTGTGATCGCTAACGTCAAAGAAAACACATCCGGCATTGTAACCGTCCTGATCGTCTTTGTGTTGCAATCCGCCCCGTTCCTGATCGCGGCGGTTTTGGCCTCGATCACCGTGGGTGCCGCCAAGTTTGAACGCAAAGCCAAACGCATTCGCGCTGGCTATCACCGCTCGCTGTTTGGCTGGCTGATCCGTTTTGTCACCGGCAACCCTGTGATGCCGCTGGTCACAATCGGGCTGGTCATCGGCTTTGTCGTGGTGGTGTTCGGCATCTTTGCCGCCAACAACAACGGCACCGAATTCTTTGTTGAATCCGAACCCGAACAGGCCATCGTTTTCGTGCGCGAACGCGGCAACCTGTCCCTGATCGAAAAAGACGCCGCCGTGCGACAGGTCGAACAGGTGGTTATGTCCGTTGAAGGTATCCAGAGCGCCTTTGCCTTTGCCGGTGAAGGCGGCTTGAAACAGAATGATGGTGGTGCCGGCTCGCCACGCGACACCATTGGCCGTGTGCAAATCGAACTGATCCCGTGGGACGATCGCTCGGAAATTGCCGAACTGGACGGGGACCTGGTGCTTGAGCGCCTAAAGAAAGCGCTGGCCGAAATCCCCGGCATCCGCACCGAAATCCTCAACCTGTCGCGTGGTCCTGCCTCCGGCAAACCCGTGCATATCCGCCTAAAGGGCAACGACTGGGCCGCCCTGAACGAGGCCGCGATCATCGTGCGTTCCCGTTTTGATACAACGGTTGGCCTAACCGATATCGAGGATACAACCCCCCTGCCCGGTATCGACTGGCAGATCGATGTGGACGTGGAAAAGGCGGGGCGATACGGCGCCGATGTGCGCACCGTGGGTGGCATGGTGCAACTGGTCACCCGCGGTATCCTGCTCGATACCATGCGGGTTGATTCATCGGACGAGGAAATCGAAATCCGCGTGCGCCTGCCTGAACAGGACCGCGTGCTGTCAACACTCGACAGTCTGCGTGTGCGTACCAAAGACGGGCTGGTGCCGCTGTCCAATTTCATCACCCGCAAACCAGTCGCCAAACTGGGACAGATCGACCGCGTTGACCAGCGCCGCTATTTCGATGTCAAAGCGGCGCTGATTGACGGGCTAACCAAAGAGGTGACCGATGATTCCGGCGAGGTTTCCGAGGTTCCAATCACCGCAAACGAGCGTATCGAAACCCTGACCACATGGCTGGAAACCGAAAAACCCCTGCCCGCTGGTATCGTCTGGGAATGGACCGGCGACAATGAAGAAGAAGCCGAAACCGGCGCGTTTCTGGGCAAGGCATTTCTGGGCGCGCTTGGCCTGATGTTCATCATCCTGCTGGCGCAGTTCAACAGCTTTTACAACTCGGTTCTGGTGCTGCTGGCGGTGATCCTGTCAACCACCGGCGTGCTGATCGGCATGTTGGTTATGGATCAGGCATTTTCAATGATCATGACCGGCACCGGCGTTGTTGCCTTGGCGGGAATCGTAGTCAACAACAACATTGTTTTGATCGACACCTATCAGGAATATTCGCAATTCATGCCACGGTTAGAGGCGATATCGCGCACTGCACAGGACCGCCTGCGCCCCGTTCTGTTGACCACCATCACCACGATGGCGGGGCTTGCGCCGATGATGTTCGGCCTGTCGCTGGATTTCTTCAACGGCGGCTTTACCGTCGATTCACCCACGGCGCTTTGGTGGAAACAACTGGCCACCGCGATTGTGTTCGGCCTTGGCATCGCCACGGTTCTGACGCTGGTGTTCACCCCCTCGATGCTGGCCTTGCGGGTCTGGATCACGGCGGGCGCCTATCGGTCGGCCAAGGGGCTGAAAGCCCTGTCATTGGGCCGCGCCAGTGTCGAGGCCCGCGACATCGCGTTAAACCGTGCCAGCCGTAAGTTGAAGTCACCGGAACTGGTTTGGGGCGATGATCTGGTTGACGCCCCCGCCCCTGTTGATCTGCACGAGGACGATGTTGACGGGAACGATGATACCGAAGTCAAACTGGCCGATCTGGAACTGGTGCTGGCCAAAACCACCAAACCCAAAGCTGCACCAAAGAAGAAACCCCGCAAGAAAGCGGTCGCGAAGAAGCCTAAGGCAAAGGGCAAGACCCCGCCGTTGCGGGCGGCTGAATAAGGGACCGGTTCCCATCGCATTCACTCGCCACAACCACCGCACCTGTATCATTGACCGTGTTTGAAACGCGTGCCGTATTCTTTTGAATTAGACCCGAAGAATCCGACATAAGGACACTGGATATGGCCCGTAATAAAATTATCAATATCTTTGTAACCCTTGGGCTGGCATCGGCCATTGCCATAACCGCGGCCCCGTCATTTGCCCGCGAGGTCTATGTCTGGCGCGATGACAATTATTACACGATGTGGGCCGGAACCACCCTGTCGGATTGCGAAGCGGTCGAGGTCGATTCATGCACCCGCAACTTTGAATGCGATGGCAGCACGATCTATCTGTCCGCCTATACCTACAACACCATCGCGCAGGACTTAAGCAACGGACATTATTATGTCTTTTCGCTGGATGGCCCGACCGGCTACCAGATTTGCACCCTATCGCCCAATTAGGATCAGGTTTTGGCGCGTTTTGGTGTCGGCATTTTCCAAGCAAAGCGCGCGATTGCGATCAGCAATAGAACCTCGATCAGGCTCCCGACCCAGTAGTATATCCACACCTCGCCGATGCAACTGCCCAGAATGGTGATTGCGTAAACAACAGCCACGATCAAATTGGCCCAGCGGCTGATCTTTGGCGCAAGGATAAGGGTAAGGGAAAGCATCAGGCTTGGAATGATTACATAGATTGTTGTCAATAGCAGGAACGTTTGATCCACCGTGAAAACGGCAACTTTTCCGGCCAGCGCATTCTCGATGACATCCGCCCTAAAGAACGCAAAAATATCAACGTAAGCAAAGATGAAAAGCGTTGAAGCCCACAATGCCGCGATCTTGATGCGTACGTCTATTTTGTCTTCTGTTGGCGGTTTGGCGGCGTGTTTAATATCTGTCATTTCGTCCTCTGACGTCAGATCGTGGGTATAAACCTGCGGTATGCGCCTCTCGGACCTTAGGTCAGGATCTGCTGATCCTGCATGCTCAGTCTGGCATGATTATTCTGCAACAGCCAACCCCTTTTCCTCATCCGCCTGCTGACTGTTCCACATCGCGTAATAACGCCCAGCATTGGCCAGCAATTCCTCATGGCTGCCTTGCTCCACGATCAACCCGTCCTCGAGCACCACAATCTGGTCTGCGTCCACAATCGTCGACAGACGGTGGGCGATGGTGATAACCGTGCGCCCCTGCCCCATTTCGCGTAAGGAGTCCTGAATGTCGCGTTCGGTCTGTGTATCCAGCGCTGATGTTGCCTCGTCCAGCAACAGGATCGGCGGGTTTTTCAACAGGGTGCGGGCGATGCCGACGCGCTGTTTTTCGCCACCTGACAGCTTCAACCCACGTTCCCCAACAGTGGTTTCATACCCATCCGGCAGCACCATGATGAAATCGTGGATTTTAGCCGCCTTCGCCGCCGCTTCAACCTCGCTGCGCGACGCCTCGGGCCGCCCATAGGCGATGTTGTAATAGATCGTGTCGTTGAACAGCACCGTGTCCTGTGGCACCACACCGATATTTGCGTGCAGGCTGGCTTGCGTCACATCGCGCAGGTCTTGGCCGTCAATCCGTAACGCGCCGCCATTGACATCGTAGAACCGGAACAGCAGCCGCCCGATGGTGGATTTACCGCTGCCCGACGGGCCAACGATGGCCACAGTTTCACCCGCACCCACGGTCAGGCTGACACCCTTCAGAATGGGACGCTCGGCCTCATAGCCGAAATGCACATCGTCCAGAACCAGCTCGCCCCCCTTCACCACCAGCGGTTTGGCATCCGGCTTGTCGTTCACCTCGGCGGGTTGCTCCAGCAGGCTGAACATCTCGCCCATATCGACCAAGGATTGGCGAATTTCGCGATACACCGTGCCCAGAAAATTCAGCGGCATGGTGATCTGGATCATATAGGCGTTGACCATGACGAAATCGCCAACAGTCAGGGTGCCGCTCTGCACCCCCATCGCCGCCATCACCATCACCCCGACCAGACCGGCGGTGATAAACACCGACTGGCCAAAATTCAGAAACGCCAGTGAATAGGAGGTTTTCAACGCCATCGCCTCGTACCCCGCCATCGACACGTCGTACCGCGCCGCCTCGCGTTCCTCGGCCCCGAAATATTTCACGGTTTCGAAATTCAGCAGGCTGTCGATTGCCTTTTGGTTGGCGTCGGTGTCCTCGTCATTCATCTGCTTGCGGATTTTCACCCGCCATTCGGTCACCTTGAAGGTGAACCAGACGTAAGCCCAGATCGTGGCCACAACCACGGCCAGATACCACACATCAAACACGAAATAGAGGATGCCCGCGACCATCGCCAGTTCCAGCACCAGCGGCCCCATGGAAAACAACATGAACCGCAGCAGGAATTCGACCCCCTTGACCCCGCGCTCGATAATCCGGCTCAACCCGCCGGTTTTGCGGGTGATGTGATAGCGCATCGACAAACGGTGCATATGTTGGAACGTTTCCAGCGCCAACGAGCGTAGCGCCCGCTGCCCGACCCGGGCAAACGCCACATCGCGCAATTGCTGGAACCCGACCGTCATCAGCTTGGCCATACCATAGGCCAGCGTCAGACCAACGGCACCGGCCCCCAGCATCCACGCGGGGCTTGCGGCACCATCACCGGTTAACGCATCCACTGCAGCCTTGTAAAAGAACGGCGTCAGCACCGAAATCACCTTGGCAAACACCAGCAGGAACATCGCCACCACAACGCGACGTTTCACCCAGCCCTGCCCTTTTGGCCACATATAGGGCACCACCTTGCGGATGGTCTGGCGGCTTTGGCGGCGTTCTTCGGCTGAGAATTCGGTTTTGGTGATTTGGCTGACCATGCGCATCTTTCAAATTGGTGGAAGACGGAATGTATGCGCCGCGCAGGGCAATTACCAGCGCCCGTTTCTTTTTTGTCTAAATATCCGCGCCGCAGGCATAAAAACATTTATGCGCTCCGCGCGGGGGATATTTAAGGAACGAAAAAAGGCATGCCTATTCGGGCACCGTAAACACCTGACCCGGATAAATCAGGTCGGGGTTTCGGATATTATCGCGGTTGGCCTCGAACACCCTGACATACAGCATGCCATCGCCGTATCTGTCGCGGGCAATCGCCCACAGGGTCGATCCGGGCTGGACTGTAACGGCAGTTACCTGTTGTGCGGGCGCCGCCGTCTGCGCGTTTGCCAACACCTCGGCTGTTTCACGTTTGAACGGGGTTTCAACGCGCGAGGTCACCGTGCCCGAGGCATCGACCTGATCAACCCGCAACGTATAGACGCCGGTATCAACATCGGGCAGTTGCAAATGCCATGCCCCCCCGTCATTGATCGGTGTGGTCAAAACCGGTGTATTGTCCAGATAAACCCGCACAAACCCCGTATCCGAGCCGCGCCCCGATAATTGCACCTCGCCCTCTGCATCATAGGAAATAGCATCAATCACCACATTGCGCATAACTTCTGGTCCGCTTTCGGCGGGTTGCAACACCCGCACGCCTTCGTCATTGGCCAGCAACACGGTGGGCGCTTGCGGCGCTGTGACGATGGTCGGGGTATCGTTTGATGCCGCTTGCGGTAGGGCATCCAGATCAGTGTCCGGCAGCGGCACGGTGTTGTCAGGGGATGCGGTAACAGCCTCGGGTTCAGATAGCGGTTCGGGTTTCTGGACCGGCGTCAGGATCACACTGTCGTTCGAGACCACCGGCGCGCCACCTGTGTCCTTTGTTGTCAGCGATAACACCTGTGCACCGTCACTGGCCGGCACCGGCAACATCGCCACGAAATTACCCTGTGCGTCTGCCGTGGCGGCGCCAATCTCGACCCCGTCCAGCAAAATCGCCACATCCGCATCGGGGCTGGCATTGCCCGCAATGACGCTTGATCCATCCGGTTCAACCCGCACCACATCGAATGCAGGCGCAAGGGGTTGAGCGGGCTCGGGTGCTTCAGGGCTGGCTGTGGGGGCGGCGACCACGGGTGTTGGCGCATCATCAGGTTGCGATGCTGTTACGGGCGCTTGCCCCGCTCCAACCGGATCATCCCCTGTAGAAACCGCCTGATAGATAAAATAGGCCGCCAGCGCCAAAACCAGCGCCAATGCGCCACCTGCGATTGCGCGGGCGCCATAGCCCATGCCGGACGTTCCTGACATCATTTTATCCCTACTTACACGGCCCCAGCGGCCCTGCGCTTGCCTGATCATAGCAACCCCGCTATCATGGATCAAACCTCCATTTGGGAAAATACCTGTTACATGTCAAATCCCCCTTCCTCCCGCCGCTCGGTTTGCGTCTATTGCGGATCCCGCTTTGGCAACAATCCCGCCTATAAGGGCGCCGCAACCGAACTGGGCCAGACAATCGCGGGCAAGGGCTGGCGACTGGTTTATGGCGCGGGTGATGTCGGGTTGATGGGCGCTGTTGCCGACGGGGCGCAAGGTGCGGGTGGCGAAACCTTTGGCGTGATCCCCGAACATTTGTTGCGCCGCGAGGTCGGCAAACGCGATTTAACCCAGTTCATCGTCACCGAAAACATGCACGAGCGCAAAAAGGTAATGTATATGAATTCGGACGTCATTGTGGTGTTGCCCGGCGGGGCCGGATCACTGGACGAGATGTTCGAGGTGCTGACATGGCGCCAGTTGGGCCTGCATGAAAAACCGATCTATCTGCTGAATATCGAGGGCTATTGGGACCCGCTGATTACCCTGCTGGATCATGTGATTGATCAGGGCTTTGCCGATGCCAGCTTGCGGGATTATTTTACCGTGGTGGATACGGTTGACGGGCTGGGGGCTGCTCTTTCCTGACGCAGCGCATTCAGCGTATAGACCGCAAAAGCCGCCCAG
>NZ_JBSMEZ010000066.1:0-18910 GCF_056498605.1 Profundibacter sp. | reverse complement strand
CTGCCATCTGGACGAGGTGCGTGCAGGGGCGCGCATCAGGGTGGAAACCCAATGCCTGCTGGGTGCGGGCAAAAAGATGCATCTGTTCCATAGAATGTGGGAGGGCGACCGCCTGCTGGCCACGGGGTAACATATGCTGATCCATGTGAGTTTGGAGACGCGGCGGGCCTCAACGCCCGCGGATGCGATTGCCATACGGTTAGGCGAGATTGCGGCGGCGCATGCCAAGCTTGAGATGCCCAGTGGGGCAGGGCGTGCGATTGGTGCTAAGCGGTGAGCCAACGGGGGTTGGCCTCTGATGGGGCGCGGCTGGTGTCAGGCCAAGTGATCGCGGTGGACGGGCACACGGTCAATCTGGACCCGTAGGTTTAGGGGGGTAAGATGATTGCGAGGAAGGGTTAGGGAAATGGTGTGTGAAATCACGCACTCTATCTGCTACATAAGGAGCATGGGTGGCTGAGTGTGACTATCTCGCCACTTGATCTCCGCATTGCCCAAGTCGGGCGATACGCCAAGAGAATTTAAGGAATATGCTATGCTGAAGTCTTCGCATCGGGAAGGAATCGCCGCCTACCTTCGGTCGGAGCCGGAAATCTGGAATTTGCTCCAAACGTGCGTTTACCGAACGCCGACAAAAGATGAAGCCGCTGAATGCTGCATTGAGGTGCTGCAACAAAACGGAATCCACTACACGTCCGATGGCAAGAAGATCAGTAAGACCGCCGTCAGGTATGCGATGCAGGAAATTAACTAAGGGTCTCGCCTGCCGACACTACATATGACAGTCTCGAAAGAGACAAGGATGCGTGACGTCGCGCACCCTACCCACTGCCCCCCTCGCGGTTTTTTAAAACGACGGGGGGGGTGAAACGGTGGTTCTGCCGAGGCTACCCTCAAAGTAGACATGTAATATATAACATGTCTACTTTGAGGGTTCATATTCTTTTACAGGGTTCTCTTCAAATTCACCGCACTAGCTGATCTCCCCCCCGCAACCCCCGCAAATACTCCGGCACATCGCGCGGTGACACTTCGCTCTCGCGCACCAGCCAGTCGAAGTGGCCGATCAAACCCTGCACCCGCTCTTTGTCCCGAAACGCCAAATAATTGCGGCCCAGATAAAGCACGGCCAATAGTGGCCCGAAGATGCTGATCGGGGCGGAAAACAGGCGGCGCGCATCGAACAGGAACAGGCGCAGAGACGGATATAGTTGGTCGTGCAGCTCCAGCATCCAGTCGATCTGGGCGCGGCGGATGTCGGCGGGCAGGCCGGTGTAATATCCTTCGGCACGGGCAAAGGAAGCCATTTCATGCAGGGGAATGGCGATTTCATAGTCCGAATTGTTGGCCCGCAACCAGTCCAGTCTATCTTGGGTTGCCCCAATGGCCTGTTCCGTTGATCGACCCAGTTGCGGTGAATATTCCCAGACCAGCATATCGTGGGTTTTCAGCATGTCGGGCAGGGTGGCGGGGACGTGGCGGATTTTATACCCCGTGGCCTCTTGATGCCAATTAAAGATTTGCTCGTCCTCAAGCGCGCGTGACGCATGCGGCATGGTCATCGAGGACGCCAGCAGGTCGGCAGCGCTTTCGCGGTGTTCAGTCAGGCCCAGCAACCAGTCGGCGGACACGCCCAAGGTGGCGGCGCATTCGCCCACCACTTGGGCATTGGGCAGGCGGGTGCCTTGACCCTTTAGCAATTGCGAGATGGTCGAGCGGTCCACCCCTACCGCGCGTGACAGGGCGCTGCGGGTCATGCCCCGGTGTTCCAACGCTTCGCCCAAACGGGTGCGAAACAGCGTGGCGCGGTCGCGTTTATCGGTTTTGTGCGGCATTGTTCAATAAATCCTGCATTGTGGTGATAATGTTTCGCATACACGTAATACACAGATTGCGCTACGCGGGATAGACCGGATGTGAAGGGAAACAACGGATTTATGGACAGCAATAAACGCACATGGCTAAAGGCCGCCTGTTGGCAGGGTCTGGGGCTGATCAGCATGGTCGCGGTTGGCTATGGCTTCACCGGATCAATGCGGGTTGGCGGGGCGATGGCGCTGGCTAATGCGGCGCTGGGGCTGCTGACCTATGTGATTTACGAAAGGTTCTGGGCGCGGATTGGCTGGGGGCGTCGGGATGTCTGAAGAGGTTGAATGGCGCACCTTGGGGCTGATGCTGCTGGTTTACGGGGTCTGGGCGCTGGCGACCGTCTGGCTGGCGGTTTTATGGCTGCCGTTGGCAGTGATCATCACGGCGCTGACGCTGGCGCTGCATTCATCCCTGAGCCACGAGGCGTTGCATGGACATCCGTTTCGGGTGAAGAAGCTGAACGAGGCGATGGTGTTTCCGGCGATCGGGCTGTTCGTCCCCTACATCCGGTTTCGTGACACCCATCTGGCCCACCACAGAGACGAAAACCTGACTGACCCCTATGACGATCCTGAAACCAATTACATGGACCCCGCCGTGTGGACCCGCCTGTCGTGCCCGATGCAGGGTGTGCTGCGGTTCAACAACACACTGCTTGGGCGTCTGCTGATTGGCCCCGTCGTCGCACAGGTGAATTTCATGGGCGCGGACTTGCGGCTAATCCGTGCTGGCGACAGGGGTGTGGCATGGGCGTGGGCCTGGCATTTTGTCGGAGTGATTCCGGTGATCCTGTGGCTGGTCTATGTGGCGCAGATGCCGGTTTGGGCTTATGTTCTTTCGGCCTATATCGGCATATCCATCATCAAGATACGCACCTTTCTGGAGCACCGCGCCTATGAACAAGTGAACGGGCGAACCGTGGTGGTAGAGGATCAGGGGTGGCTGGCATTTGTGTTTCTAAACAACAACTTCCATCTGGTTCATCATCTACATCCAAGGGTGGCGTGGTATAAGCTACCACGCCTGTATTTCGACAATTTCGACGATTATATGGGCCGCAATGATGGCTATCGCTATGCCTCTTACGGCGAGGTGTTCCGGCGCTATTTGTTACGTGCCAAGGATCAGGTGCCGCATCCGCTTTGGCGCTCGACTAAATAGGTTCCACCTGCCACTACGTCCGGATGGAAGCCTGGATCTATATCACAATTGCCGCCGCGTTTTCGCAGAACCTGCGGTTCATGCTGCAAAAACATTTGAAGTCGACGCATCTGTCGACGGCGGGCGCAACGTTTGCACGGTTCCTTTATTCTGCGCCGCTGATTGCGGTGATGGTTCTGGCCTATATGCAATGGCGTGGGGTGGATGTGCCGATGATTGCGCCCGCATTTTGGGCTTATGTGGTCTTTGGCGGCTTGGGCCAGATTATTGGCACCATGTGCGTGGTGGCGCTGTTTGCCGAGCGTAATTTTGCCGTCGGGCTGACGTTCAAGAACACCGAGGTGATTTTGGCGGCGGTGGTCGGGTTTATCGTGTTGGGCGAGGGGCTGTCGGCATGGGGCGTTGTGGCCATTCTGATCGGATTTGTCGGGTTGATCCTGCTGTCGGATGCGCCCAGCCGCTCAGGGTCGTTGCTGCGCCGTATTGTCAATCGTGCAGCAGGGTTTGGCCTGCTGGCGGGGCTTTCGTTTGCGATATCGGCGGTGGCCTTTCGGGGTGCGGTTTTGGCGGTGGCGACACAGGATGCGTTCTTGCAGGCCAACTTGACGCTTGCCGTGGCGACCGCGTTTCAAACCTGCGTTTTGGCGCTGTGGTTATTGGCACGGCAATCGGGCGAGATTGGCCGCGTGGTCGCGGCGTGGCGGGTTGCGGGGGTGATGGGGATCATGTCGATGATCGGCAGCCTGTGCTGGTTCACCGCATTCGCGCTGCAAACCGCGGCTTATGTTAAGGGGTTGGGGCAGGTTGAAGTGCTGTTCGGGGCGGCGGCATCGTATTTCTATTACCACGAGCGCAGCACGCGGCGCGAGGTGGCGGGGATTGTTATTTTGCTGCTGTCTATCTTGATGTTGGTGCTGGTGATTTAACATTGAATGCCTGCGGCGCAGGTATTTAGAAAAAGAAGAAGGGGTTAAGGCTGTGCCCCGTCAAGGCGTAGAAACAGGCTGTGTTCATCATCATTGCGAAAGAACGGCACGGTTTTCGGGGTTGTATCTGTGCGGATCAGGTTGGTGACTTCGGCCATCACCACTTGGGTGATAAACGGCAGATCGAAATGGCGCACATCATCCAGCGCGATCCATTGCAGGTGGGATAGTTCATCGCAGGCATGGGTGAAATCATCGACATCGCCGCAGACCTGTGCTGCGTCCACCATAAAGAACCGCGCGTCAAACCGGCGTGGGCGGCCCGGCGGGGTGATGGCGCGAAACACAAAAGTCAGGCCCGCGGCCGAGGGCAGGTGGCCAGAGGCGGCAAACGTAGCCCAATCGGGCGGTGGCGGGGTGGCCCATGTGCCGGTCTCACCTAAGATCAGGCCGGTTTCCTCCCAGACCTCGCGGATGGCGGCGGTGGCAATAGCGGGGATCAGGGCTGTATCGGTTTCATGGGACAGTTGAGCGATGCAATCCGGTTGCAGCGGGGTGGCAAGCGGGATGCTGGCGTCCGCATCATCAACCGCGCCGCCGGGGAAGACGAATTTGTTCGGCATGAACGCGGCCTTGGCCCCGCGTTGCCCCATCAGGATGCGCGGGTTCGTATCGGCATCGCGCACCATAATCACGGTTGCGGCGTGGCGGATCGCGGTTTTGTCCATTGATGGCCCCTGTTTGTTTGTAAGGGCCGCGTGGGTCAGGCGGCGTCTTCGCCGAACCCGTGCATACGCTTGGCCCACTGGATGCCAACGATCATGCCCTTTAATCTGGGTAGAAGGTAAAGCGAAAGCGCGACACATCCAACAGTGAATGTGGTGGCAAGGATTATTGGCGCGGGCCGGTATGTGGTGAACACGATCAGGATCAGCGGGGCCATAAGGTGGCCAACAATCAGAATGGTTAGATAGGCAGGCCCGTCATCGGCGCGGTGATGGTGCAGCGGTTCGTCACAAACCGTGCAGGTGTCGCGCACCTTTAGATAACCGCTGAGCATCGGGCCGGATCCGCAATTGGGGCAGCGCCGTTTCCAGCCCCGAAACATGGCGGGGCGCACGGGGCGTTCTGCGTGGTCTTGGTCATCTGTGTTCATATCGGTCTCGCTTTTCTGTTCGCTGCCCCTGCTGTAGCGGGTTTTGGCATGAAAAGAAGCGTAACATGCGGGTTTGCGGCGCGATGTCGCAAGATTTTGCCGTTCTTTGCGACGGAAATGCGGGCGTGGCGCGTTTATCCCATATGACACGCCCAAAAGGAGTGTCGCAATGTAGTTGCAAGGAGACGAGCGAATGAAAACGACATATTGGATTGCGGGTGTATTGGTTGCGGGCCTTGGGGCCGGTATTGTTGGCATGGCAAGCGCCCATCAGCGCGGCCCGGGCCAGATCAGTTTCGAGACGCTGGACACCAATGGTGATGGCAAGCTGACGCAGGCCGAGTTGGAAGCGCAAAAAACCGCGCGGTTTACGGCAACGGATACCAATGGCGACGGGATGCTATCCGTTGACGAGATGCTGGCGCAAGGCAAGGTGCGGATGGGTGACCGGATGGCCAAACGGATGGAGCACCGGATCGGTATAATGATCGAGCGGCGCGATACCAATGGCGACGGAATGCTGAGCATCAGCGAAATGGAGGCCATGCCGAAGGGTGGGCAGCTGTTCAAGCGGCTGGATGCGAATGGCGATGGTGCCATTTCAGCCGAGGAGTTTGCGGCGTGCAAAGTTGGGCCGGGGATGTGGCGTGGTGGCAAGCCTGTGTTTGAATGATCAATGTTGCGGCGGCCCAGATAACGGTCGCCGCGATTGCCTTGCCCCGATTTGGGGGATAGGCAGAATGGACCATGCCCATGCCCTTTGACGCCATGAACGATACACCCGATGAAGCACTGCTGGTGCTTTATGCCAACGGGGATCAAGCGGCGGCAAAAGCGTTGATGATGCGGATGACGCCACGGGTTCTGGGATATGCGGCGCGGCTGTTGAAAGACCGGACTGAGGCCGAGGATGTGGCGCAAGAGGCGATGCTGCGGTTGTGGAAAATCGCACCCGACTGGCGGCTGGGCGAGGCAAAGGTCACAACGTGGCTTTACCGCGTGGTGACGAACCTGTGTACCGATAGGTTGCGAAAACGGCGCGATGTGGCGCTTGATGCGGTGGCCGAGCCTGACGACGGGCGGGCATCCGTGGCACAAGGGATGATCGAGGCACAGCGGGCGGCGGCCTTGACAGCCGCACTGGCCACATTGCCCGAACGTCAGCGCCAAGCGGTGGTTTTGCGCCATCTTGAGGGGGCAACAAACCCCGAGATTGCGCAAGTGTTGGAAATTAGCGTCGAGGCGGTCGAAAGCCTGACGGCACGAGGCAAACGCGCACTTGCTGCGGCATTGGCCGATCAGCGACAAGAATTGGGGTATAGTGATGACTGAGAAAGACGAATTCGGGCTGGACGCCTATTTTGAAGCGAGCCGCAAGACGGCCGAGGTGCCGACGACTGCGCTGCTGGGGCGGATCATGGCGGATGCCGAGGCGCAACGGGTTGGGCCTAATCTGTCTGCCCCGCGTGTCAGTTTCTTTGCCAGCCTTCGGGATGCAATCGGGGGGGGGCCGACGCTGGCCGGTCTGGCTGCGGCCGGTGTGGCCGGTGTGTGGATCGGGTTTAGTCAACCTGCGGGGCTGGATCTGGTTGCCGAGCAGATATGGGGGCCTGACGATGATGCCACGTATCTGGTTGATCTGCTGCCAGCCTTTGGCGATGATCTGGAAGAGGGATAAGTGATGTCTGGTGATAACAAACAAAGGGTTGGTGGAATGGGGCGCGGGATAAAAATACTGCTGGCGGTATCACTGGGCCTGAATATGCTGGTAATCGGGGCTGTTGGCGGGATGATGTATCGCGGTGGCCCGATGGCTGCTCCACCCGGTGCGCGTGATACGGCCTATGGGCCATATACCCGCGCCTTGAGCCATGAAGACCGCAAGGCGATTGGCCAATCGATGCGCCGCGAACTGGGGAAAATTCGCCAGAATCAGCCAAAGGCACAAGCAGCGTTTGCCGCATTGCGGACGGCGCTAACGGCCGAGGTTTACGACAGCGATCTGGTGCATAGGCTGGTTAAAGAACAGCAGGCGTCGGGGCTACAGCGCCAGCAGATCGGGCAGCGGTTATTGCTGGAGCGTCTGGATGCGATGAATGCCAAGGAACGGCGCGGATTTTCCGAGCGGTTGGGGCGGGCGCTGCGCTAAGCCGCGTTCCGGCTAAAGATAACCTGATTGCGCCCGTCCGATTTGGCCAGATAGAGCGCGTGATCGGCGCTTTCGATCAATTGATCGACGGAGCGAACCGCCCCATGGAGCCCGCCAATCGACACCCCGATCGAGAGCGAGATATCAGCGCTGCCTTTGCCGTTGGCCAGTGTGATAGGGCTGCTGTCAATCACGCGGCACAGCCGTTCGGCGGTTTGGCGTGCATCGTCCAGCTGGGTGTCGGGCATAACCACCAGAAATTCCTCGCCACCGATGCGGGCAACCATATCGACACCGCGCAGGTTGTCTTTGATGCGGTTGGCGACCACTTGCAAAACCACGTCACCGGCGGCATGGCCATAGGTGTCATTAACCGATTTGAACCGGTCAATATCCAGCACCATAACCGCATAGGGACGATGCGTGGATTTGGCACGCTCGGCGATGCGGGTCAGGTGCGGCATGGCATATCGGCGGTTATAGAGGCCGGTCAGCGGATCAATCACTGCCATACGCAGCCCGTCCCGCACGGTTTCACGCAGCCGGTCCGCTTGATGCTTGCGTTTGATCTGGGTTTTCAGGCGCAGGACCATTTCTTCGGGATCAAACCCCTCGAACATCAAATCATTGGCCCCAAGGTCAAGTGCTGTAGCCGATTTGCTGTGCGCCCCTTTAGGGATCACCATGATAATCGCGCTATGGCGGGTTTCGGGGCGGCTGCGCAATTCCGACATCAGACGCAGCCCTTCATCGGGTTTGGCCAGGTCACAAGCGATGAGATAAACATCGGGGGCGTCTTTGGCCTCGGTATGTGACAGCGCCTGTTCTTTGGGGGTTACAATCACCTTGTCAATCAATGTCTTGCCCAAGGCCGCCTTCCACGACACCGCCGTTTCCGGTTTCGCTGCGATCATCGCGATGGTCGAGGGCGGCGTGAAACTGGCGGCATTTTCGGCAAACCCAAGTTCGCGACAGGTGCTATCGCGTAGGCGCAATTCCTCGTCTGTATCGCGGGCCCTAAGCAGGCTACGCACCCGCGCAAGCAGGGTCAGTTCATCCAGCGGTTTGGTCATGAATTCATCCGCACCTGCACGTAAAGCGTTTATTTTCAATATGTTGTCATTGTGTGCCGTTACCATGATAATGGGAATATGGGCGGTTAGCGGGTCATCCTTCAGCCGCTTACAAACTGTAACGCCGTCCATATCTGGCATTAACAGGTCCAGCAGGATCAAATCCGGGGCATCCGTGCGGGCACACTCGATGGCCTCAGCCCCGCCCGAGGCTTGCAAGACCTCATAACAAGCTGCCATCAGCTTGACCTTCAGAACGATGCGATTTGTTGCAACATCGTCCGCAATAAGGATGCGACCTGCCATTTTTTACACTCTCAATAGTTATTATTGTCCTGTTATTGGTCATTGTTTATTGAGATTGGTTAACAAATAGTTTCCAAGGCCAAGAGAGGGATCGAAATGGACCAAAAACAAGCGGAAATACGCGCATTGAGTGTCTTGGCATGGCTGGTGTGCAACGAGGAGTTGTTGCCGGTATTTTTAGGGGCCACTGGCGCCAGCGAAGACGATTTGCGAGCGCGGGCGGGGGAATCAGAATTTCTTGGCTCGGTTCTGGATTTTCTGATGATGGATGACGCTTGGGTGATCGAATATTGTGATGGCGAGGGGGTGGTATATGACACCCCGATGCGGGCGCGCCAATCCTTGCCGGGGGGTACAGATGTAATCTGGACCTGATCTAATCTAGCGATCCGGTTCAGACCACTTGGCGGGGCCGGATTTGTGGCGTCGAAGGCGCAAGGCCAATCCAATCGACACACCAACCCCAATTGCAACGGTTAGGTCAACCAGCACGGTTAGGGTCAGGGTGATCAACAACATGATCTTGTCTGAGTGACGCGCGTTAAGATAATCACCCCATTTATGCGGCTCGGTCATATTCCAAGCGGTCAGGATAAGGAGCGCGGCCATTGCGGGCATCGCCAGATACCCCGCGACATTGGCAAAGAATAACATCAACATAAGGATCACCAGCGCATGCACCACACCTGCAACGGGGGTGCGCCCACCCGCCCGCACATTGGTGGCCGTGCGGGCAATGGCACCGGTTGCAGGCATGCCGCCAAACAGGGACGAGGCCACGTTTGCTGCGCCTTGGGCCATCACTTCGGCATTCGGCCTGTGCGCGCCGCCGATCATCCTGTCGGCCACCATTGCCGACAGCAGCGATTCAATAGCGGCGAGAAAGGCGATGACCAGTGCCGAGGGGAATAATTCGCCGATCTTTTCCCAAGTTATTTCAGGCAACTTTGGCATAGGCAGACTGTGGGGCAGGTCGCCAAACCGAGTGAAAATCGTATCGACCGGTAGCTTTGCAAAGACAACCACAGCTGAGGTCACGGCCACAGCGACGATCAAACCCGGGTATTTCGGAGCCATCCGGCGCAGCAGGATGATAAGAACCATAGTTGCAATCCCTATGGTCAACGCCGCCATGTTCAAACTCTCTCGTGCGCCCCAAAGTGCCGGGATTTTATCCAGAAAACCCGCAGGGACTTCACCCATCTGTAGTCCAAAAAGGTTTTTTAACTGGCTGGTAGCTATGATGACACCAATGCCAATGGTAAATCCGTTCACCACGGCCTCGGGAACATAGGCCACCAGATTGCCGATTTTTAGATAGCCTGCGATCAACAGGATCCCGCCGGCCATCAAAGTGGCCAGTACCAGCCCTTCATAACCGTGATCCGCGATTACCCCGTAGATAATCACAATAAACGCCCCTGTCGGCCCGCCGATCTGTACACGGCTGCCCCCCAGAAGGGATATGAATAACCCGCCGATGATGGCGGTGATTAACCCTTGTTCAGGGCCAGCCCCCGAGGCGATAGCAATTGCAAGACTAAGAGGAATTGCTACCATCGCGACAGTTACCCCCGCCATCACATCCGCGCGGAACAGCGCCCATGTGTAGGTTTGCAGAGTCGTAATGATCTTTGGTAGCATGGCTTACAGCTGTTTTGTTGGAGTGGTTCAGCTGAAACGCCGAAGGCTTCTTTATAACGTTGCGATCCTAAAGATCAATCTCGATTACGCCACCTTTGTCCGCCGCGCGGGACTGGCACAGGATTATCGACGTTTCGCGATCCTTGTTGGACAGCACAAAATCGCGGTGTTCGACCTTGCCGGACACCACCCCGCATTTGCAAACGCCACACAACCCGTCCGAACATTTCACATCCACCTGAATACCTGCGGCAAGCAAGGCGTCGGTGGGCGGCTCGTCTGCTTTGACGGGCACGTCACGTCCGCTCCGTTTCAGGCGCAAAGTAAACGGATGGTTTACATATTCGGGCTGCTCGGGCGTGGTGAAATATTCCAGATGGCGGGCCTCTTCAGGGAACCCGCCATTGGTCGCGGCGTCGATCACCGATTGCATGTAAATGTCAGGCCCGCAGGTATATACATGGTGGCCATTGGCGTATTTCAGCAAGGCGGACAGGTCGGCGCGGGTGTTTTGATCCGAGAAATGCAGATGCACACGGTCCGCCCACGGGGCAGCGGCCAGATCATCCAGAAAACCGGCCCCTGCACGGGTCGAGGCACTGTAGTGCAGCGCAAACTCGGCCCCTATGGTATGCAAGCGATGCGCCATAGCGATCATTGGCGTTACGCCAATGCCGCCGCCCATCAGGTGGGTGAATGTGGCGGTTTCCTCCAGTTCAAAGTGGTTGATCGGTTCTGAGATGAACACGCGCCGCCCGACCTCGAATATCCGGTGCATCAGGGCCGACCCACCGCGCCCCTGATCCTCGCGCAGCACCGCGATCTGGTAGCTGCCGGTGTTGGCAGGGTCACCGGACAGAGAATACTGGCGAAAGAATTCAGGCGCGACCACCACGTCGATATGCGCCCCTGCGGTGGTGGGCGGCAGGGCGCTGCCATCGGGCAGGGCGAATTCGTATTTGGTGACCAGATCGGTCATCTTTTCCGCTTTGCTGACCACCACCTGCATCACGGGGGCATCACCAATGTCGGTGGAGTAGACATGTTCGGGCGGTATGCCTTCGGCCCGGCGGTGTTTATACTCCTGCACCGGAATCATGTCTTCATAGGCCTTGATTCCTGCCTCGCGGTCCATCGGGAATGGCCAGTTGAACGGCGGTGGGGCAATCGGGGCGGGATAGACGGCAAGCGTCTGATCCTCGGGTTTCAGCTTGATCTGAGTTTGCAGTTCGCGGGCGTTAACGGGGTGTTTGGTCGGCATGAACGGCCCGTCATTGACCATTTCCAGATCCCACCACCACTTTTTCACCGGATTAATCCCGCCATTGCCCAGCATATCATCGAGTTTCGCCAAACTGCGCGCAGTGGCGGGCAGGTGCATCGCGGCCCAGCGGAACGGGCGCTCGGCAAACAATCCTTCCAGATTCCACGGGCAGGTCTTCATACAGCGCCCGCACATCGCACCGTTTTTCTGGCCTACGCGGTATGTGGTGCATTTCTGGCTGTCGGATTTCCATATCTCGTAGCCGTTGAACATGCGTTTGGGTCCAGCGGTGATTGCACCCGAGGGGCATTCACGGGCGCATTTGTTGCAAGCCTCGCAGAATTTTTGCAGGCCGAAATCAATTGGCTGATCATGCTGCATTGGCATATCGGTGGTGATCACACCGGATTTCAGGCGCGGGCCTAGGAACGGGTTCAGGATCACCTCGCCAATTCGGGATAGTTCCCCTAGGCCCGACAGCAACAACAGCGGCGGCTGCAGCACTTCTTCGTCCACCACCGAATGCACCCGTGCGCCATATCCAAGGCGGCGGATATGTTCGGCCACCACCCCGCCCAGCAGGGAAAACCGCAAGTAGGCGCGCATGGATTGGGCACAAGCGATCCAGTCGTCACCGGATGCGCCCTCCATGGTTTCGTGGCCCTGATCGATGATCATCGAAATGGCGTTTTTATGGTAGGGGGTGATCACATCCCCCGCTGAATCATGGCTGTAATAGGCGTAATCGGGGCAGGCGGACAGGCCCACTGCATCGGCCCCCAGATAGTAAAGCGCGGCCTTGATGTTGGCGGCATTACTGGCGGCGCTTGTTGTGCTTGGGTGTGGGGTTTTGTCGGCTTTGCCATCCTGCAACAGGATAAACGCGCCCAAGGATGGGCGGAATGCATAGGAGGCGGCAGATTTGCGCACGTAATTGCCGTTGGTCGCGGCAATCTGCGTGGCGCGGCCAAGATCGCCGAACAGGGCGCGGGCAAACATATTGGCGCGTTTCGGCGTGCGGGGCACGTTCGGGGCATCGATATAGGTGGTTGGCACCTCGCGGCGTTTCAGGGTTTCAAACGGGTGCGGCCCGTCTTTGAAATTGCGGCTGCGGTAGGGGTCGCGGTTACGCTGCGATTTGGCGTGTGGGCCGAAACCGGATTTATAGGCAAAGCTGCCCGATTGCCCCGCCGCGATGGGCTGATCTGGGGCCATCGGCAGGGTGGTGGTGACGATAGCGACGTTGAAATTGGTGCCGACAAAGGGGGTTGCCGCTTGACCGTTCTGAACAGCGGCAAGCCCTGCCTGAACGGTCAGGCGCCCAAGGTGAATATCGCTTGCGGCCATGGTGTGGGCGCGGGCCTCATACCCCAGCAGGCGGATATAGCTGGCCATGGTCACGGCGGTTTCTGCGCCACGCAGACAAGCGCGGTGGGCCTCGGCACCCTGTATCCAGTCACAGCCCTCTTCTTCGGGGAGCGGTGCGCGGGGGTGGTCATATAAAAACACCATCGCGTGGGTGTGGTGGCGGCAATCGGTTGGCGGGGCTTGCATAGCCTCGCGCAGGCCAGCCATGATAACGTCAATACCGGCGGCCAAGGTTTTGACCTGCATGGTTTTTAGTTTGTTGGCTAACCGATCAACATCAGGGTTTATAACAGGCGCGTCGAGCCACGCATCCTGAGGGATTTCGCAGACTCCTACCATTGCAGAATCGCAGAAATATCCAAATGATTTCAGGTGATTGGCGCGTTCCGTTAAATCATCCGGTATGGTGGCGCGTTCGCGTTTAACCAACCCGTCACGCGTCGCGTCCAGCATCGCCTGATAGTCCTGCATCGCATTGATGATGCTGGTCGGGTCGTCAGGACGCTGGAAGGACAAGCCGACTTGCGCAGATAACGCATCAAGGTGTTCGGCGCGGGCAATCCGCCGCAGTTTCTCCAGCGGATAAGGGCCGAGATGCACAGGGCGATTGCGGTAGGAGCGGAATTTACCCATCGCTGTTTACCGGTGCGGCTTCTGCCACGGTTTTAATGTTCTTAAGAAGTTTCTTTAACGGCCTGCGGCGAAAAAGCCGCGATAGACGGGCGATGGTGCCGGTCACGCCCCCGACCGAGATTTTAAATGATATCTGTAAGGTGGTTTGATCGGGGGTGACCGCAGTCAGCCTGATCTCGGTGCTGCCGGTCACGGGGGCATTTCCAAACATAAACGTGAATTTCTCAGCCAGCTCATATTCGTGGTTGATATCGGGCAATCCGCGATCTTTGATCTGTTGTGGTGTCGGCGGCAGGAAACGAATGAATTCAAATGTGCTGGCCACGATGTCGGGACGCGAGAATGCGGTCACAACCTCGACCATTTCCAGCACTTCCTTGCCGGATTTTATCAGCCATATCGCTTTGGCACGCTCGGACCATGGACCTTTGTTGATGACTTTGACAGCCAGAACGGATGGATCCCATTCACGGGCGCGACTTACATCCGCCAGTAAGTCAAAGACATGGGCGGCTGGGCGCATGATCAAAGTGCTTTGGCAGTATTTCATTTGCTTCGTCATATCACAGCCGTTTCAAAGCGGCGTCTTCGCCCATGCGCAGTTTGGCCATCAGACGGCAGAGTTCTTCGGTTTCGGGTTTGCTCAGCTTTTCCTGCCAGTGGCGTGCGTTATTGCGGGCCATAGGGGTGGCGCGATGATGCAAGTCGCGTCCCGTATCCGTTAGGGCAACGGTGGTGGTGCGCCCGTCGACTTTGCCCGCGCCGCGATTGACCATATCCGCTGTTTCCATCTGGCGCAGGGCGCGCGATGTTGCGGTGCGATCAATACCGACAAAGGCGGCAATGTCGGACGGGTTGACCATATGCTCGACCTCGACGGCCAGCAGGATGCACCATGTGATCCGCGTTAGGCCCAGCGTTTTCAACTGCTCCTCGAACCGGCGTTCCTGCAGGCGCGACGTTAACGATAGCTGATAGCCCAGCGATTGATGCAGGCGGTATTTATCATTCGTTTCCATAGTTAACACTGTCAATTAGTTTGGCGGGGCTGTCAATTCCTGTTGCCAAGGCGATGGGCTGCGGGCAGGGTGCGGTAGAACGGGTAGGAGAGCGCGGATGTCACGTATTGAAGCGGTGTTGTTTGACAAGGACGGGACGTTGTTTGATTTTCACGCAACATGGGGGGGGTGGACCAAGACGCTGTTGCTGGACAATTCCGGTGGGGATGGTGCGCTGGCGGCAAAGATGGGCGATGCAATTGGCTATGATTTTAACAGCGGGGAATTTGCACCTGATTCAATAGTGATCTTTGACACTCCACCCGATATCGCGGCGGCTTTGCTGCCGTTTTTTGACGGGGAAACTGTTGAAGGTTTGACGGACCGCTTGAACGAGGCCGCAGCTGTTGTCCCAATGGTCGAAGCGGTGCCTTTGATCCCGTTGTTGCTGGAACTGGAGGCGCGGGGCCTGAAACTGGGCGTGGCGACGAATGACGGCGAGGCGCCGGCGCGCGCACACCTTGAGGCATCCGGCATTGCGGGGATGTTTGATTTCATTGTCGGGTCGGACAGCGGATTTGGCGGCAAGCCCGAGGCGGGAATGATGAATGCGTTCGCGGCGCATTTAGGCCTGGATGGCGGCTCCATCGCTATGGTCGGAGATAGCGTGCATGATCTGGTTGCGGGTCGTGCGGCGGGGATGGTGACGGTTGCGGTGCTGACGGGGGTTGCGGGGCAGGCAGAGTTGGAGCCACATGCGGATGTGGTGCTGCCCGATATCGGGCATCTGGCGGCGTGGCTGTAAGGTTCTGAACGCTAGCAAAGCTAGAAATAGTTACTGTTGAATGTGGCCTTGAAAATACGGATCAAAATAGAACTACTATTCCGGAATGGTGGAAATGAAATGTTTCGAAATAATGCTTTTAATCATACGTTTAGATGGGGTTATACCTAAGGCGTTCTCTTACAAAAAGAACATCGCTTTGGCCAGAAACACGATCCCCAACCCCAGCGCAAGTGCCAGATAATGCACCCCGTCAAAGCGGTCGGTGCGAAAATCCTCGGGCCCGCCGGTGACGATCAACAGATGTTTGGCTTTGGCCTTGAAGCCAAGGCCTGCGGCCACTTTGGGCATGAACAGGTGTGGGGCCAACGCAAAGATCGAGAACATACCAAGGGCCAGCACCATTTTAAGCGTCAGCAACAGGCCAAAACTGGTCGAGATGAAATCGACAAACCCGTCAGCGCCCGAAAATACTCGGCATACATCCAGAACCCGGTGCCATAAAGCGGGATCAGGAACATCGGATAGGTGCGACGGATTTTGCGGAACATAAAAAACTCGATGCGGCAAAATTCGTTTTCGGTGAGTATTGATCGCAGCGGGGCCAGCACCAGCACCTCGGTTGCGATGGCGCCCAGAAACAGGATCGCGCAAGTCAGGTGGATCAAGACGATGTATTCATAGGGCATGGCGGGTTTCCTGATGCTTAATAGTCGATAAATTAAGTCGGGAAATAAGCGGACGCCTTGATTAAGATCAAGTGGTGTGTGGAATTGTGGAATCTCTGTCGCTTTGCGTTTTGGCTCATCGGATTGCCGTCTTGAAACTGAACGGGTGAAATGGGTCCTTATTCAAAATAGCCGAAGATCGGCTTTGAGCCCATTTAACTGACCCTCTGCAATGCGGTGAATGGCTGCTATCACGCAAGAGGAAAAACCTTCGACAACTGCTTTGGTTTTGGACAAGGATTGTGGCGGCTCGAACCAAGATAGGTCCGCCACGCTCCGCAAACGAGCCTTTGCTGCGCGGCCCCTAGGTCTGGCATGCGACCAATGCGCTGTTGTCGCCCGTGTTATCCCTCTCGTCCGGGCTCAATCGGATCGCTGGAGAACAATGCGATTTTGTTTCCTTGAGGGTCGCGAAGGTAGCCAACATAAAAATGAGGTCCATACGAAGCGCGAAAGCCCGGCTGGCCCTCGTCAAAGCCACCTGCGGCAAGTGCGGCGGAGTGAAGGTCACGAACTTGCTTTTGACTGCGCGCCTCAAATGCGATCATAGCACCGTTCCCAGCCGAGGCCGGATGTCCATCGAAGGTTGGTTTAACGTAGAAATCGGGCAGAACCGGAGACTGACCCGGCCCAACGGGCAGCGCGTAGCTTAGGCCCTCGGGGCCCTCTTTCAGCCCATAATCAAGGGCTGGCAGGAACGCCGCGTAAAACCGTTTCGCGAGAGCTATGTCATCAGCACCGACGGTGACGTAGGCAATCATGCTGCGTGTTCCTTTCCGGAAGTTTGGCTATTGCAACGAGTTTACCACATTATGGTAGACCAACACACAATTCGGCTCAATAGCCCCCCCTACATCTGCATCAGTTGCGCCACTTCCAGCGTGCCGTTGATGTCGAGCACGGGGCAGGCCTTGGCGATTTCGAGTGCGGCGTCCATATCGGTGGCCCTGACGATGGAATATCCGTTCATCGGCGCATCGCCGCCCCCCTCCGAAACGCCGTCAGCGCTGACGATGCGGGATTTGCCCAAGGGGTGCCAGGGTTTACGGCGTCCTCTCCCATACCCTTAACCCATGCGTGCCATTTGGCCATGTGGGCGGCGCCTTCTTCTTTGGAGGAGGGATGGTCGCCGCCACGGTAGGCAATGATGAATTCGGGCATAGGGTTTCCTTTCATTGATATTCGGGATGTCTGTTCGCGTTTGTATGCGAAATTATTAACAGAAAATTACCGGCCCACGTAAAGAGTTTAGATGCACATCTGATGCTGAACGCTGAAAACGACATTTTCCGTCGCTAATATCGTGCAGGGCAGCGTGTGTATTTGCCACCTTTGGTGCAAGCAAAGAGGTGCGACATGGCTGATACATCAAAACCAAGACGACGTTCCGGTGGACGTTCGGGCAATGCTCGGCGCACGGCGACTGCCGCGATTGACCAGATGCCATGGCGTATTCCGGTCAATACGGATCGCCCGACCGAACCGCTGGACGGCGAGGGGATCAAAGCGATTCACGACGGTGCGATGCGCATTCTGGAAGAGATCGGCATCGAGTTTCTGAACGACGAGGCGCTGGCCATCATGAAAGAGGCTGGTTGCACCGTGAACGGCACCAATGTGCGCATGGGGCGTGACTTTGTGATGGAGATGGTCGCCAAAGCGCCATCGCAGTTCACCGTGACCCCGCGCAATCCGGACCGGACCGTAACTATTGGCGGCAAGCATATGGTGTTTCTTAATGTATCGTCGCCGCCAAATTATTGGGACATGGAACTGGGTAGAAAAGTAACCGGTACCCGCGAGAATTGCAGCAACCTGTTAAAACTGACCCAGTATTTCAATTGTATCCACCTGTCGGCGGGCTATCCGGTCGAGCCAATGGATATCCATGCATCCGTGCGGCATCTGGATGTGGTGCATGACAAGCTGCAAATCACCGACAAGGTGGTGCATGCCTATTCTCTGGGCCGCGAACGGGTCGAGGACACGATGGAGATGGTGCGCATCGCGGGCGGGCTGAGCCATGTGGAATTCGAGGCAAAGCCGCGGCTATATACCAACATTAATTCAACCTCGCCGCTGAAACACGATGATCTGATGCTGGACGGGTATATGCGCATGGTGCGCCGTGGTCAGGCTGTGGTGGTGACACCGTTCACGCTGGCCGGTGCCATGGCCCCTGTGACCATGTCGGGAGCTGTGGCGCTGTCGATTGCCGAAGGGTTGAGCGTGATTGTGTTGGCCCAATACATCCGCCCTGGAGCGCCCTGTGTGCTGGGCACATTCACCTCGAATGTCGATATGAAATCGGGGGCACCGGCGTTCGGCACGCCCGAATACATGCGCGCCACGCAAATGACCGGCCAGATGACACGGTTTTACGGTTTGCCGTTGCGATCCTCGGGCGTGTGTGCGGCCAATGTGCCGGATGGCCAAGCCATGTGGGAGACCAGCAATAGCCTGTGGGCGGCGGTGCAGTCTGGCAGCAATATGGTCTATCACGCGGCGGGTTGGCTTGAGGGCGGGTTGATCGCCAGTCCTGAAAAGTTCATTATGGATTGCGAGGTTTTGCAGCAAATCCAGCGGTATATGGAGCCCGAAACCTATGCCACCACGCCGGATGACATTGCGTTTGATGCGATCAAGGAGGTTGGCAATGACGGGCATTACTTTGGTATCCAGCACACGCAGGACCGCTATGAGAAGGCATTCTATCAGCCGTTCCTGTCGGATTGGCGCAATTACGAGGCTTGGGATTTGGCGGGGGGCGTGTGGACGGCGGAACGGGCGCATCACAAGTTCAAGGAAATCCTGAACGACTTCGAAGCCCCGCCGATGGACGATGCTATCC
>NZ_JBSMEZ010000065.1:0-6517 GCF_056498605.1 Profundibacter sp. | reverse complement strand
GCCACAGGCGCGCTGTCAATCCGCGCCTCAATTTGCGCCAGCATCTTGGCCTTCCACTGCATCCGGTCCAACTGCCATAGACCCAGCTTGATCAGAATGCCCGCTCCAACCAGACCAAACAACAACGCGGTGATGATAGATTTCTTCAACATATCCCCCAAAGGCAAAAAGCGCGAGGCACCCGCCCCGCGCTTCATTATTGTTCTATAAATATCCCCGCGCGGAGCGCAAGAAATCTCTGTTACCCACCCCAGATATAAACCGCGCAGAACAGGAACAGCCACACCACATCAACAAAGTGCCAATACCATGCCGCCGCCTCAAGCCCGACATGTTGTTCTTGCGTGAACTGCCCCTTCTTGGCGCGGATCAGACAAATCGCCAAAAAGATCGTGCCGACAATCACGTGAAACCCGTGAAACCCGGTCGCCATGAAAAAGACAGATGGGTAAATTCCGTCGGTAAACCCGAACGCCGCATGGCTATATTCATAGGCCTGAAACACCGTGAACAATGCGCCCAGCACAATCGCAATACCAAGGCCGGTGATCAAATCCTTGCGGTTGTTTTCATGCACCAAAGCGTGGTGCGCCCAAGTGGCCGCAGCGCCCGATAGCAGCAGGATCAGCGTGTTGATCAGCGGCAAATGCCACGGGTCAAACGTCTCGATGCCCGCAGGCGGCCAGACACCGTCAACCTTGGGATAGCCCTCGGTCATCGGATACAGCGCACTTTTGAAAAACGCCCAGAACCAAGCGGCAAAGAACATGACTTCCGACATGATGAACAACACAAAGCCATAGCGTAGACCGATCCGCACCACAGGGGTGTGGTCACCAATCTCACCCTCGTGAACGACTTCGGTCCACCAACCATACATGACGTATAGAACGCCCACAAAACCTGCAAAGAACACCCAAGGACCACCTTCGGCAAAATAGTAAACGGCACCACCCAGCATGATGAACGCCGATAGCGCCCCCAGCAATGGCCAGATAGATGGTTCCAGAATGTGATAGTCGTGGTTCTTTTCGTGTGCCATGTGGCGTGTCCCCCTGTTTATGGGATAGTTTCTATTGGCCTAGGTCCGCAGGCAGCAATCGCGCCTCGACTTCTGGCAGTTCGGTTTCGTGGAATGTATAGGACAGCGTGATATGGGTAATGTATTTCGCATCGCGGTCCTCGACAATTTCGGGATCGACATAGAACGTCACCGGCATCTGCACCCGCTCGCCAGGTTGCAACACTTGCTCGGTAAAACAGAAACAGTCGATTTTGGTGAAATAGCCACCGGCATCATAAGGCACGACGTTATAACTCGCGGTGCCGGCAATCACCCGATCAGTCGGGTTGTAGGCCTCGTAAAACGCCAGCCCCGTTTCGCCGATTTTCAACTCCATCTCGCGCAGCATGGGTTTGAACTCCCATGGCATATCGCGGTCTTTGGAGGCGTCAAAGCGGATGGTCATCGTGCGGTCCAAAATTGTGTCCGATCCTGCCTCGGCAACACTGGTAGTGCCGCCAAATCCGGTCACTTTACAAAACCAGTTGTAAAACGGCACCGAGGCCCACGCCAATCCCCCCATCAGCACAACAACGCTGACAGTTTGCATAACGGTCTTGGTTTTGGGGTCCATCTGGCTCATTCGTTCGGCTCCGCTGGGATCACGCTGATACGGGGCGAATGATCGGTGGCTTCCATTGTGTCACCCGTCTGCATCTTGGCGATCGTTAGCCCGTAAACCAGCGCCACAAACGCCAACAACGTCAGGCCAACCCCCATGTTGCGGCTGAACCGACGCTTGTGAAGCTCGTGTTCTTTAACAATAGCCATTCTACCAGCCCCCCATACCAAAATTGCGCAAAATGCCTTCGGCCAGTAACGCGCCGAAATGCAGGAACAGATACAGCAACGATACACGGAAAAACTTGCGCTCGGCGCGGTATTTGTCGGCAATCGCCGTGTCCTCGTCGCGGCGCCAGATTTTCACAGCGCCCGTAATGAACCACAGGTTCAACAGCACTGACGCCACCAGATAGGTCGGCCCGCCAATGCTGGTAAACGCAGCGCCCACAGCCACGGGGGCCAGAAACAGCGTATAGGCCAGAATATGCGCCCGCGTGGCGCGGCGCCCGCGCACCACAGGCAGCATCGGAATGCCCGCCTTGGTGTAGTCATCGTTCATGAACAGTGCCAGCGCCCAGAAATGCGGTGGTGTCCACATGAATATGATCGCAAACATCAGGATGCTTTCGATTGAAACGCCGCCCGTCGCCACGGCCCAACCGATCATCGGGGGGAATGCGCCAGCCGCCCCGCCGATCACGATGTTCTGCGGTGTAATCCGTTTCAGACCCATCGTGTAAACCACAACATAAAAGAAAATCGTGAACGCCAGAATGCCCGCCGCAACCAGATTGGCCGCCAGCCCCAGCATCACCACAGCCATCACCGCCAGCGTAATGCCAAACGCCTTGGCCTCGCCCGCTGTCACCTTGCCCGCAGGGATCGGGCGGTTTTGCGTGCGCTTCATCTTGGCGTCGATGTCGGCTTCCCACCACATGTTCAACGCTCCCGATGCCCCGCCGCCAATGGCGATAAACAGGATCGAGGCAAAGCCGACGATCGGGTGCACCGAAACCGGCGCGACCAGCAAACCGACAAACGCCGTGAACACCACCAGCGACATCACCCGCGGCTTTAGCAGCGCGAAAAAGTCACCAAAGCTGGCGTCGTTGGAATAGGCGTGTGTGTTGAGGCTTGCGTCACTCATCTTGGCTTAATTCGACGCGACGGTTACGGGTTGCGCAACATTGGAAAACTCGACCTTGGCGCCCTTCAGCCATTCGTCGTATTTCTCGGGGCTGACAGCCTTGACCGTGATCGGCATAAAGGCATGATCCTTGCCGCACAATTCGGAACACTGGCCGAAATAGATGCCTTCTTTGTCAACGTTGAACCACAGTTCCGCCAACCGGCCCGGCACACCATCCTGTTTCACACCGAACGCAGGCATCGCCCATGAATGGATCACGTCGGAACCGGTAACCTGCATCACTACAACCTTGCCAACTGGCACAACGATGGCCGTGTCCGTCGCCAGCAAATATTCGTCCTGACTGTATCCGTATTCTTCCAGCTCATCACGCGCCAGCATATAGCTGTCAAATTCCAACCCGTCGTCGACGTATTCGTAGGACCAGAACCACTGGTTGCCCGTCACCTTGATGGTCAGATCTGCTTCGGGAATTTCCTGACTGTTGAACAGCACTGGCAGCGAAAACGCACCAATGAACACCAGAATGATAATCGGGATCAGCGTCCACGCGATTTCAAGCGGCGAATTATGGGTGAACTGGGCGGGCGTTGGGTTGGCCTTGCGGTTAAAGCGGAAAATCACGGTCAGCAGCAGCAGCGTCACAAAAATGGAAATCACGGTGATGATCCACAGCACCATATTATCCAGCCACACCAAATCGCGCATCACAGATGAGCTGGCAGGTTGAAAATTCATTCCTTGGGGAATCGGCTTGCCGATAATCTCAAGGTCGCCCAGTGCGTCCTGTGCAAAAGCACCCGCCCCCGAAAGAGCAACGAAAGCCGTAGCCCAAAGGCCTGATAGCATTGTAAAAAAGCGCATATTCTGTCCCTGTCCGGTTGGCCTCTATTTACCAAAGGCCTTTGTTTTTTGATCCCAGTTGATCTACATCAATCCGACGATGATACAAATCTTGTTGTTTCTATATGTGGTAAGACCATATTACACCTATCAAGATCAAGACCACACAGGCGGCAAATCACCATTTTATGTGATTTTCGCCAAAAAAGGACGTCTAAAATGTCGGAAAACACCTATCGCCCGCTTGAAACGAAACTTGACATGGATCAAACGCTATCCCTGTTACGACAGGCAACAGATGGCGCGGATGATGGCGAACTCTACCTTGAGCGCCGCCGCTCCGAAGTGCTGGTGTTTGACGATGGTCGTGTAAAAACCGCCAGCTATGACGCCTCCGAAGGCTTCGGGCTGCGGGCTGTCAAAGGTGAAACCGCTGGTTACGCCCATTCCACCGAAGTCACCAACGCCGCGATCAAACGCGCCATGCAAACCGTTCGCCTTGCGGTTGGTGATGGTGGCGGCACATGGGCCGACGCGCCCGCCGCTACAAACCAGCGGCTGTATTCCGATCAAAACCCGATGGACGACGCCTCCTTCCCCGTCAAAATCGACACCCTGCGCGAGATTGACGACTTTGCCCGCGCGCTGGACAAACGCGTCATTCAGGTCTCGGCCACCATCGCCGCCTCCATTCAGGAAATCGAAATCCTGCGCCCCGAGGGCGGCATCATCCGCGACACCCGCCCGATGTCGCGCGTCAACATCTCGGTGATCGTCGAACAGAACGGGCGACGCGAAAGCGGCGGCACCGGTGGCGGCGGACGCGCGGGCCTGACCATGCTGATTGACCGCGAACATTGGGAACCGGTGGCACGCGAGGCCCTGCGCATCGCGCTGGTGAACCTTACGGCCGTCCCCGCCCCCGCTGGCCAAATGGACATCGTGCTTGGCAACGGCTGGCCCGGTATCCTGCTACACGAGGCGGTGGGGCATGGGCTGGAAGGCGACTTTAACCGCAAAGGCACCTCGGCGTTCAGCGGGTTGATCGGCCAACAAGTTGCAGCGCGTGGTGTGACGGTGATTGACGACGGCACCATCCCTGATCGGCGCGGCTCCCTCAGCTTTGATGACGAAGGCACACCGTCAGGCAAAAACACCCTGATCGAGGACGGCGTGCTGGTCGGCTACATGCAAGACCGCCAGAACGCCCGCCTGATGGGCGTGGCCCCCACCGGCAACGGACGCCGCGAAAGCTATGCCCACGCGCCAATGCCGCGCATGACCAACACCATTATGATGGGCGGCAATGCGACCCCCGCCGATATCATCGCCGACCTAAAGGATGGCATCTATGCGGTCGGCTTTGGCGGCGGTCAGGTCGACATCACCAACGGCAAATTCGTGTTCAGCTGCACCGAGGCTTACCGTGTTGAGAATGGTAAAATCGGCGCGCCCGTCAAAGGCGCGACGCTGATCGGCGACGGCCCCGCCGCAATGAAACAAATCCGCGCCATCGGCAACGACATGGCACTCGACCCCGGCATCGGCAATTGCGGCAAAGCAGGGCAATGGGTGCCAGTGGGTGTGGGTCAGCCGACGCTGATGATCGGCGGGATTACTGTGGGTGGGGCTGGCTGATCGCCGCAGAAATGTCAGCGCCCGATCCGAGGGTGGGCTTCGATACAATTGTTAGGCAAACCAACACCCCCAAACCCACAACGCCCAAATAATTTGAAACGCTGCAAAAGCGCCCGCCCGTCGTGTTGAAGACACGCCTTCGGCATGATGGGGCGGATCGGGCGCTGACATTTTTGCAAAATGCCAAGGTGCACCCTACCGCAACCTAAACCTGTTCCTTAACCCCAGACCCAGCATGAACAGCAGCACAAACCCCAAAACCGTCTGCGCCCCGCTCAACACCTGCAAAACCCCGTTCAAATCCTCGTCCTTAAAATACCGCCGGTAAAAACCAAAGAACGAAAACAGGTTGGCAAAGCTCCAACCCATCGCAGGCCCAACCGACGAAACATCCGGCCACCAGCCATCCTTGGCCATCTCCAGCTTGGCAAGCAGCCCCGACAACCAAAAAACAAACAACCACCCCACAGGCCGAAAAACGCTGTTGCCATATTCTGAAACCACATCAAACAGCGTGTGCATCAAGTCATAGGCACCGCCATCTATCTTGCCTTTGCAACGCATTTCCATCCGGTGGAAAAATTGTTCCTCATCAACCCGCATGGTTTTGTTCATAAATAGCTGCAAACGGTTATATGCAAATGCTTGCTCTTCAACTGACATTTGGTTCACAGATTTATCCCCGCCATGGATCTTCGTTTCCCTTTCCCTAGGCGGCCAATTATTATTGTTTTTTGCATTGGTTGGAAACAAAGTTTTTTCAAATAACTCCGCCCCGTGAAACTCTGGCACATGCGTTAAAAACCGCGCATCAACGAATTTGGTGGTTGCCTCAAATTTTGCGGAACTAAAATCTACTTTACCAAAAAACCGAACTGGGTATGGGGCTTTTTCGTAATATTCATACCATTCAAAATCAGAGTTTCCTTTGAATGTCGCGGCCTGAAACAATACACCCGAATAAAATGTTGCGGATGCAAAACACGAATTCGATGCAAATGTTACATCCGAAAATATGGCAGCATCTCTAAAAGAAGCCATTCTAAAAGTTGCGGTTAAAACAAAAGTCGCATGCCTGAAATCTGCGTACCCCTTAAACTCCGTTTCGATATAAAAATTGTTCCCGCAAAACCTCGTGTAAACAAACAGGGCATTCTTGGAAAAATGCGCCTCAATAAAATCGCATTCTTTGGTGAAAACAAATCTTGTGAAATTGGCTGTTGTAGCAAAATATACCCTACGAAACTCAGTCTTGTTTT
>NZ_JBSMEZ010000064.1:0-10916 GCF_056498605.1 Profundibacter sp. | reverse complement strand
CCGTTGCGGTTGCCATCAGTCTGTTTGGCCTGAACTCCGGTGCCGCACTGGCAACCGTAGTCGGCGTGCTTGTCGAAGTTCCGGTCATGCTTTCACTGGTGGCTTTTGCAAACCGCAAACGAAGTAGTTTTGACGCGCGTGAGCATTGATATTATTAGGAAAAAGGAGAGAAATTATGCCGCGCAAGCCCTGCTATGGAAAAATATTCCCGAATGTTACGGGCCCCCATCCAGACCAGACAGAAAACGGCGTAGTTTTTTCTATGAAAACCGAGGTTTTGGGACTGTCGCCACCGAAACACATTTCGCATGTGAATTCTACTGCATGGGAGAATTGTTTAGCGTGCGATGAGTTTGATCATTGCTATAAATTCTCTACGGCACAGCTTCGGCCTTCAAGAGCGCGTGCGCCAGACGCAGGGCGTTGTAGCATTTTTCGCTGCCATAGGGCGCGTCGTTTAGGCTGAACAGGGTTTTCATGGGGTATCCTGTCTTTAAGCCGCCTGATGACGGGATTGTGTTTTAAACCCGAGCGCGTTCCACTCGACCATACCGCCCTTGAGGACGACCACGTTGCTGTGGCCCGCATCACGCAGCAGGCGCGCGGCGCTGGCGGAGCGTCGGTCGGTGCGACAGACGGTAATGACCTCGCCGGTCAGGCGTGCCGCGACCTGTTCCAGCTGCGCTTCCAGTTCCTCCAGCGGGATATTGATCGCGCCGGCGATATGGCCGTGCGGGCCGGTGAACTCGTCTGCGCCGCGCAGGTCGAGGATTGTCGGCGGTGTCGGCCCTGCCAGTTGCGCGCGCGCCGCCGAAGCATCTATCCATGCGGTGTTACCGCCGCGTATCCGCTTAATCAAGCGCGGGGCAAAAGCGATGGCGGCCAGCAGGCCAAGCGCCAGCAGGCCGTAGCGGATGGCCGTGGCGTTGCCGCCCAGGGCCTCGCGGCCCGCATAACCGAGCCATGTGTAGGCCAGCGCGCCGGGAGCCATGGTGATGAAAGATGTCACCACATAGGACACAAACGGGATACGCGTGAGGCCGAAGGCGTAGTTGCTGAGGTTGAATGGAAATACCGGCACGAGGCGCACGAAAGCAACAAAGCGCCAGCCTTCGTTTTCAACGCCGGTGATCATGCGTTTCAGGCGGCCGCCGGTTTTTTGCGCCACCCAGTCACCCGCCAGATAGCGGGCGATCAGGAAGCCGGTGCTGGCCCCGAGCGTTGCCCCCAGCAGGTTTAGCACCGTGCCCAGAACAGGCCCGAACATCGCCCCGCCCGCCAGCGCAAACAGTGATCCGGGGGCAAATAGCACGGTGCCAAGGGCATAAAGCCCGACATAGACAACCGGTGCCCAGACCCCGAAGCCCGATAGCCATGCGTCGAGCGCCTCGGGGTTCAGCTGGTCACGGTTCAGGGTGACAAAGGCGATGGCGGCCGCCACCAGAGCCAGCACCATCAGGCGCGGGAAAAGAGCCTTATTCATCGTTCGTCTCCTTATGGCTGCGCGGGCCCGGCCCGCTGGTGGGCTGGTCGCGCGGATCAGGCCCGCTGGCGGGGCCACGAAACGGCTGGGTCAGCATTTTGTCCAGCCATTGCTCGCGCACGCGGCGGAATTGCTCGAAGCCGATGGTCATGTCATCATGGCCCTTGGCAGGCTGGGCGATATAGGTGCCGAGCAGACGGTCCCACCATGGCAGGTTGAAGCCGTAATTGCTGTCGGTTTCTTTGCGGTCGATCGAGTGATGCACGCGGTGCATGTCGGGCGTTACCACAAACAGGCGCAGCACACGGTCCACCCCTTGGGGCAGGCGGATGTTGGAATGGTTGAACATCGCGGTGGCGTTCAGCAGCACCTCGAAGATCAGCACGGCCACGGCGGGCGGGCCGAGCGCGGCAACCACGGCCAGTTTGACCCCCATCGACAGGACGATCTCGATCGGGTGGAACCGCAGGCCGGTGGTGACATCAATCGCCTGATCGGCGTGGTGCATCCGGTGCAGCCGCCACAGGGCCGGCACTGCGTGAAACAGCACATGTTGCAGGTAGATCGCGAAATCCAGCACCACAATGGAGACGATGATTGCCAGCCATGTCGGGGCCTCGATGATATTAAACAGCCCCCAGCCGTTTTCCTGTGCCGTCAACGCAAGGCCGACCGCAACAACGGGAAAGGTCAGCCGCACAAGGATGGTGTCGACAATCACCACGCCAAGGTTGTTGGTCCAGCGGATAACGCGGGGAATTTCGATGCGGCGGCGCGGGGCCGCCACCTCCCAGATTGCCATGGCAATCAGAATGCCGAGGAATATCGCTAGCCTTATAGCGCCCTCGTTTGATAAAAGCAGGTTGGTCATGGTGTATGGCCCTTGTTGTGTGTTGCGAAATATATTACAATCAAGTAATCTTTTGAATGATATAATGTATGGATATAGCCGATGTCAACCAGCCCGAAAATAAAACTGTATGAAGAGTTTGCCAGCATCGCGCGGGCGCTCGGGAATGCGCACCGCATTGATATACTTGAGCATCTCGGGCAGGGAGAGCGCGGTGTGGATGCGCTGGCGGCCAAAATAGGCCTGTCCACGGCCAATACCTCGCAGCATTTGCAACAGCTCAAGCGGGCCGGATTGGTCGAATCACAGCGCGCCGGAAAATATATTCTCTACCGGCTGAAGGGCGATAATGTGCTGGCACTGCTCGGCGCGCTGTTTGATGTGGGCGAGCACAATCTGGCCGAGGTGGACAAGGTGCTGCGCGGTTATTTCCATGCCCGTGACGATATGGAGGCCGTCAGCCATGCCGAATTGCTGGAACGCTCGCGCGAGGGGCTGGTCACGGTGCTGGATGTGCGCCCCAAGGATGAATTCAAAATGGAGCACTTGCCGGGGGCGCTGAATATTCCGCTAGAAGAGCTGGAAACCCGCCTGTCGGAAATCGACCCCGCACAGGAGGTGATCGCCTATTGCCGTGGTCCCTATTGCGTTCTGTCGTTCGAAGCCGTGGCCGCCCTGCGAAAATGCGGCATCAGGGCAAGACGGCTGGAAGACGGCCTGCCGGAATGGCGGGCGGCCGGATTGCCGCTGGAGCATACATAGGCTACAAGTTGTGCCTTGAAAGCGTCCGCCAGTTTTTCCAGCATCCCCGTCGCGGCCTCCTTGCGGCTGGCCTCGACAAGCCCGAAAACATCATTCCCATGCAGCGCGGCATCATGGTTTACATCAGGTTTTGAACGGTCTTGTTCCTGGCCTTCTCTTTTGGTTAGCTTAGCAAGCCGACGGCGATTTTGCCCGCCAACACATAAAGCACGACACCTATCAGTTTTTTGACCTGCGCCGGCGACAGTTTAAAATGCATGATCCGGTTGCCGAGGTAGCCGCCGAGGACCGCAGCGAAAGTTACGACACCCAGCAGCGGCCAGTCCATTTCGGTGAAGCTCAGATAGGTGGTAAACGCGCCGAAGGATGAAAACGGGATCACCATGGAAACGGCAATCCCTGCCTCCTTGGCGTTGTAGCCGAGCAGGATCAGCAGCGGGATCAACAACGCGCCACCGCCAACGCCCAGAAGGCCGGAGATGATGCCAACACCGCCGCCCAGTGCCGCCAGCAGGACGGGGCTGCGAAACCGAAACCTCGCCTCGCGTTTTTGAAACAATAGCAGCGTGCCACTGGTCAGCAGGAAGCCCACCAGCAGCCATTTCACCCACATCTCGACGATATACTGGCTCAGATACGCCCCGACAGGCGTGGCCAGCAGGATGGCAATGATCAGCGGCAGGGTCGTCTTGATATTCAGCACCCCGCGCTTGAAATTCATTATGCTGGCGGTGATGGTGCTGGAGGTGTTGATAAACAGCCCGATCGCCTTGGCAAGGTTGATCGGCAATCCCGCGGCATTGAAAATCGGCACCAGCGCAATCGCGGCGCCGATCCCGCCCATTGAAAACAGAGTGGAAAACCCCAGTGTCAGGGAAAAATACAGGATGTAGTCGTTCATTTCCCTGCCTCCGGGGGGCACATTTTACCAGGCTTTGATCATCTCGAGCATTTTGGCATATAGATTGAGGATATTGGCCTTCAGTTCTCCTTCTGCGCCCAAGGCCTCAAGCTGGGTTTCCAGATTGGGAATTGTCACGAAAACCTCGCCTCCCTTGGCATAGATGCTGATTCGGCACGGCATCAACACATTCAGTTCCGGCTGGGTGTTCAACAGCTCGGCCGCTAAAGGCGCATTGCACAGCTCATAGACCGACGCATCTTCCTTGATCTCCAGTCCTTTCTGCGCAGGCAGGTTTTTTGAAAACGGATAGTGTTTTTTCAACTCCAGCCCGATGGCTTCGGCGTCCGCCTCGACCCGTGCTTCGATCTCGTCGAAGCTGCTAGTGGTTTTGTGGGTAAACACCAGATCGCCGGATTTCGGCTTGTCGCTTTCCCCCATCATGGATTTCGCGCGCTTCATCATGTCTTGACACTCGGCTTTCATGTCTGGCTCCATGCGTTCCATCATGGATTTACACTGCGCCATCATGCTCTGGCCCTTTTCCTTCATATCGGCATCCATCTTGCCCATCATCTCTTTCATCTTACCGTTCATAGCACTTCTCCTGTTTGGTTGACATCACGGAATATTTAGTAGATCGTATGAGTAGGAAAGCATATAAATGGATACTCATATGAGTGATATTGTGACGGATTGCCACGGCGTCAAGCCCCTGAGCAAAATTTTTAAACTTCTGGCGGAGCCGAACCGCCTGAGCATCCTTTGCGGGCTGGGAATGGAATGTCAGTCTGTAAGTTCAATTGTTGAGGAAACCGGATTGAGCCAAACCAATGTTTCGTTCCACCTGCGTCTGTTGCGAGAGGCCGGACTGGTGCGTCCGGAAAAACGAGGCGCTTTTGTCTACTACTGCCTGCCAGATCAGAAAATCCTCGGTTTATTGGATGACTTTCGCGAATGGGCGCAGACGCTGCAAAAACCCGAAATGGATAAAAAGGCCAGCTAGGCCCCGACTTTAAGGAGCATAAAATGGGATACGGAAACTGGACAGGATTTGGCTATATGTGGATTTTCCCGCTGCTGTTTCTGGTGGGGTTCATCTATTTCATACGCGGCATGTTTGCCGGTGGCAGTATGGGGTCAGGCCGCCCCGAAACCCCGCGTGAAATTCTAGACCGCCGATACGCAGCAGGCGAGATCAACCGCGAAGAATACGAAGACATAAAGGCCACGCTATCGCATTAGCCAGCGCTTTCAGCGCTGAAGGGTCAGGATGTCTGGGCAGAGAATTTCTATTTATGCTATGCGACCAGCCACCGCACAATGCCGCCACCCGGGCCGAGCAACACTTATATATGTTTTATCATATATGCCATTGACAGCATATATGATTTCGCATATATAACTTCTATGGAACAGATAGAAATCTTCCGCCTTTTGGGCGACGAAACACGATTGCGCGCTTTGGCGCTGATGGCTGACCAAGGCGAGGTTTGCGTATGTGAGCTTGTGGCGGGGCTTGACCTTTCGCAACCAAAAATTTCGCGACATCTGGCGGCGTTGCGCGATGCGGGGCTGGTGGAAGCCGTGCGCAAAGCGCAGTGGGTTTTTTACCGGATTGGTCCGCATTTGCAAGACTGGCAAAAGCGGGTGATCGCGGCCGCGCTTGAGGGCGTGGCAAGCGCACCTGTTGTGGCGCAAGACAAGACAAGACTGATGAATATGAACAACCGGCCGGAGCGAAGTTCGGCGGCCTAAACCTAGGATAAAATGATGTTTGCTATTTTTACACGGCTGGCCGATTGGGCAGCCTATGATCTTCTGCGGCTTGCGCCAGATAGCAAGCTGGGTGACGCGGTGCATTTTTTCATTGAAGATGTGACCAAGATTTTCTTTTTGCTGACGCTGATTGTGTTTGCCATCGGCTTTTTTCGCTCGATGCTCACACCTGAGCGGGTGCGCAAGGTGGTGGCAGGCCGCTCGCGTTTTGCCTCATATCCGATGGCCGTTGGCCTCGGTGCCGTTACGCCCTTCTGCTCTTGCTCCTCGGTGCCGCTGTTTATCGGCTTTCTGGAGGCGGGGATTCCACTGGGCGTGACTATGGCCTTCCTGATTGCCTCGCCGATGATCAACGAGGTGGCCGTGGTTGTGCTGGCTGCAACGGTTGGCTGGAAAGTAGCTATTCTATACGTGATCGCGGGGCTGACCGTGGGCATTCTCGGTGGTTTGGCGATCGAGTTTTTCAAGCTCGAAAAATGGGTTGAGGAATATGTCTGGAAAATCCGGATGGGGGAATCTGCGATTCAGCAAGCCCAAGCCGGATTTAAGGCACGGCTCGCCTATGCTTGGGAGCAAGTGAAGGAAATTGTTGGTCGCATCTGGCTTTATGTGCTGATTGGTGTTGGCCTTGGGGCCGGGTTGCACGGATTTATCCCGCAGGAATTCTTCGTAAAATATGCCTCGGTGGACAATATCTTTGCGGTGCCAAGCGCGGTGCTCATCGGTATTCCGCTGTATTCCAACGCCACAGGGGTTATCCCGATTGTGGATGCCTTGCTTGGTAAGGGTGTGCCCATCGGCACGGTGCTGGCCCTGATGATGTCGGTGGCTGCAATTTCGCTGCCCGAGATGATTATTCTGCGCAAAGTGCTCAAGCCTCAACTTATTGCTACGTTCACGGGCATATTGTTTGTCGCCTTTATCGGGGTTGGCTTTCTGTTCAACGCCATGCTGGCCTAGGAGGATATCATGACCAAAATGGAATATGAGGTAACGGCCACAAGCCACGCGGGGGTGACCTCCTGCGCGGTAGCCAAACAGGCCAGCGTGATGCTGGATACCGACATGGCAGGCAGGGTGGACGCGTTTAACCCCGCCGAGCTATTGCTGGCGGCGGTCGGGGCTTGCATGTTGAAATCTATCCAGCGGATTATGCCGATGATCGAATTCGAGATGCGGGGTGCCCGCATAAAGCTGCACGGGGTGCGGCAGGATATCCCGCCCAAGATCGAGAAAATCAGCTACAAAATAACCGTGGATACGGATGAAAGTGACCAGCGCATTGCGCTCTTGCATAAAAATATCCGCAAATACGGCACCATATCCAACACCATTGCCGAGGTTACCAACCTCACGGGCACCATTGAAAGGGCATTGTCATGACATCCCCCCGCCACGCGATGGCCGCCACCGCCGGTGTTGGCTGGTTGTTTGACGTGGCAATGAATTTGGAGGCACACAATGGCACATGATCATGGCACACCCGAAACCGGCGGCCGCTTGGCGCTGGTCGTTGCGCTGAATGTTATTATTACCGTGGTGGAGGTCATCGGCGGTATTCTGTCCGGCTCGCTTTCGCTGATTTCAGATGCGCTGCACAATTTCAGCGATGGCATTGCGATTGTGATTGCATGGATTGCCATTCGCCTGAATGCCCGCGCCCGCACCGATCGCCATACGTTTGGCCTGAAACGTGCCGAAGTTCTGGCCGCGACTATTAATGCGGGCACACTGGTTGCCATCAGCATATATCTGTTTGTAGAAGCATGGCAACGCTTTCATACCCCCGAGCCGATTAGCGGCGGGATTATGGTGGCCGTTGCTGTGGTTGGGCTGGTGGCCAATGTTCTGGGCACCATTCTGCTGAAGCGCGGATCGGCAAACAGCATCAACCTGCGTGCGGCCTACCTGCATCTGCTATCGGATGCGGTTTCCAGCGTCGGGGTGATTGTGGGCGGCGTGGCGATCTGGCTGTGGGGCATTACATGGATAGATCCGCTGCTGACGGTGCTGATCGGGATCTATGTGTTGAAGGAATCTGCTGCGATCCTGTGGGAGGCGATGGAATCCATCCTGCTGGCCGCCCCGCGCGGCATTGATCTGCAAGACGTGCGCGCGGCGATTATATCCACCGACGGGGTGACGGGAATCCACCACACCCACCTATGGCAGGTTTCCGAGCATGATACGCATTTCGAAGCCCATATAGAACTACCAGAGCAGCTCTTGAGCAAATCCGGGGCGCTACGCCTTGCGCTGGCCAAAATGCTGCACGACCGGTTTGATATCGAACACACAACCCTGCAATTTGAAGTTTCCGGCGGGATGTGCCCGTCAAATTCACTGACTTAACCAAAGGAGAACACAATGAAAACCTTTAAAATCCTCGGCTCAGGCTGCAAAAACTGTGCCAACACCGCGAACCTGATCGAGATGAAAGCCAAAGCGGCTGGCGTCGAGGTTGCTATCGAAAAAATCACCGATATGGGAGAAATCATGGGCTATGGCGTCATGTCGACCCCGGGTGTGGTGATCGACGAAACGCTGGTGCACGCAGGCGGTATGCCCACTCCGGCGCAGGTGGACGACTGGATCAAAGCATGATCCGGCGCACACTCATAGCCGGGGCGGTGCCCGTCTCCCCTGCTGCCTATGCTCAAAACATGGCCTGCAATGTGGACATTGCAGTGTCCGGCAGTCAGAAAAACCTTATGGACAAGGATTTTTCGACCCATGTGCGGCTGGAGCATCGAGAGCCAGCCCGAAAAGGCAACCGGCAGCCTTCTGGGTGTTCAACCCTAGCTGCTGTTAACTGACTATCAACAAACCACACTCGAAAGGGAAAAACCATGAGCGCACAACGACTGACAATGATGTTTGCAGGGCTGTTTATATTGGTCAGCCTCGGGCTGGTCCAGATGGGCGGCTCTATTGATCTGGCCGCAATGAGCTGGCTTTGGGTAACGCTTTTTGTCGGGGCAAACCTGACATTTGCCGGCCTCACCGGCCTTTGCCTGATGACGAAAATGATGAAGGCCTTCGGTGCAAAATAGAGCCGGTATTCCAGCCTATTTTACCCCTGCGCTTGCCCGCGCGGCGCGGCACGTCTTGTTGGCCAAGGGCGAAACGCTGTTTCGTGACGGCCAAAAGGTGGGGGGGATTTATTATGTGATCTCGGGTGAGGTGAAAGCCCTGCGCCATATGCAGGCCAGCCACGAGGCGGTGATGGCGCGGAGCAAAGCTGGTGAGCTTTTCGCCGAATCCGCCATTGCCGCCCCTCGATACACCTGTGAAGCTATTGCGGTGAAAGCCTCAGTGCTGTTATTCTTGCCGCTTCCGGCTCTGGAATCCGCACTAAGCGATGCGGCGTTTTCCATAGCCTTCTTTCTGGCTAACGCCGCCAATGCCCGCCGACAATGCGCGCGCTACGAGAGGGTGCGTCTGCGTTCGGCCCATGAGCGTGTTTTGCACCTGCTGGCCTGTGAATCCGGCCCCGACGGCGTGTTTGACTGGCGCGCGCCCCTGTCGGAACTGGCGGTGGAACTGGGGCTGGAGCCGGAAACCCTTTATCGCGTATTGCGTGAACTGGAGGCTGCGGGGGAAATCACCCGCGACAAACGCAAAATTCGCAAAATCCCCTAATCTCGATCATATTTTTGCTGGCAGCGCCCGTATAGGCTTGTGCTATAACCAATAAGAAGGGGAGAGATTATGACACTGTTTAAAAAATCTGTATTGGCGGCCGGTCTGTTGGCGGCGGGCCTATCGGCTGGCACGGGTTTTGCGCAAGATGAATCCATGGATGATCGCGAATTGCTGACCACGGTTTCGGACCATTGGCGCATTCACCTGTTGCACGATATGCGCGCTGGCCTGTTTGTGCAGGTGCAGGAAATTCTGCTCGCCCTTGGCGAAGGCAACATGACAACAGTAGAAGCCTTGGCGTCCGAGCGCGGCAAAGCCCATTTTGCCCATATGGACCCGGCGATGATGGCCGAATTACCCGTGGGCATGAAAGACATGGGCAAGGCTATGCATCTCGCATTTGACGATGTGGCCACAGCGGCCCGCGAAACCGACGATCCGGCCCATGTGGCGGCTGCGGTCGGAGATTTGATGATGGCCTGCACCGCGTGCCATATGACCTATAAGCTCAACCCCTAGCCTCCCGAAAGGAGCCGCTATGCACCGCCGTATAACCACCCCGTTGCCCGATACCCCCTATTGGCAGCAATACTCAGGGCGGATGACAGGCATTTTACGCTGGGAAGATATGGACGCCTTCTGGCAACAGATGCGCGCCGCCTCCGGCACCTGGTATAGCTTTTGCCCCGCACAAGATGCTCCCGAAACCCCGCTTTCAGGGGAAGCGTTGGAGGCCGCAATCGATGCGGCCCGTGCCGTGGTATACCAGCGCCGAGACCTGCCTATGAGTGGCGCGGTTTATGTGGACAATGCCAAAGACCCCTCGTTTTTCAAGGTGTTTGACCCAAGTAATATGGGGTCTTCTTGTAGCTGCTCCACCGAGCCGGTTATGCCGCACATGATCTTTAGCCGCAGCAAGCCCGAGAGCCTGCCACTGGCACCTCCCGCAAAAACCGGCCTATTCTCCCGCCTCACGGGCCGCACTTAAACAAAGGACCCCCCATGCGATTTTTGCTGAAAGCCGTATTCCTGCTTTTCATCCTGACCGAACCTGCCTTGGCCGAGGAAACCCCCGATTTCCTTGTGTCTTCCGAATGGCTGGAAGAGCATATAGATGATGAAAACCTCACCGTGCTTGAGGTGCGTTACTATCCGCACCGTTACCTGACCATCGGCCATATTCCCGGGGCTGTCCAAGTGGCACGCTTCATGGATCTGGGTGATAATTCTGGCCAGGGCACCTTGATGAAATTCCCGAGCCGCGTCGCCTTTCAAGCCACTTTGCGCGGCTGGGGCATAAACGATGACAGCACGCTTGTTCTTTATGATGACAGCGCTACGGCCTTGGCCTCCCGGCTTTATTTTCTGCTCAAACTCTATGGTTTTAACATGGAGCAGGTTAAAATTCTCAACGGCGGCACCGTGGCTTGGCAGTCTTTCAACGATATAGAGCAGGCCGAACTGATACCCGCGCCGGGCGCCGTTACCCTGTCCGC
>NZ_JBSMEZ010000063.1:0-14344 GCF_056498605.1 Profundibacter sp. | reverse complement strand
TGCCCGACATGGGCAATGGGCACGTTGAAACACGGTATGCCGCGTCTGCGCCTGATGGAGAGCTATCAGAAATCCACCGCGGCCCTGTCCTCGACCGATCACATCGGCTACCTGCTGCGCACCTCGCCCGATTGGGAATACCTGCAACATCTACGCAACGAGTGGGACGGCGATCTGGTGGTCAAAGGTGTGTTAAACCCCGATGATGCCCAGCGCCTGCAAAACGAGGGCGTGGATGCGGTCTGGGTCTCGAACCACGCTGGCCGCCAGTTTTCTGGCGCTCCGGCCTCTATCACTGCCCTTCCCGAAATCCGCAAAGCGGTTGGCCCTGATTACCCGCTAATCTTTGATTCCGGCATCAATGGCGGCCTCGACATCCTGCGGGCCATCGCCTTTGGTGCGGATTTCGTCATGCTGGGCCGCGCGTTTCATTACGGCCTTGGCGCATTTGGTGCCAAAGGTGCCGCGCATGTGGTGCATATCCTGACGCAAGACATGCAATCAAACATGGGGCAGATTGGCGCGAAAACCCTGAAAGATGTGCCGAATTGTCTGTGGACCACCTAAGCTCACCCCAAACATACGAATTTACCTGCGGACCATATCACGCTAGATGTTCCGCAACCCAATTAGGTAAGAGGCGCTGACATGACCGATTTCAACAAAATCCTGATCGCCAATCGCGGCGAGATCGCCATCCGCATCATGCGGGCTGCCAACGAGATGGGCAAACGCACGGTGGCGGTGTTCGCCGAAGAGGACAAGCTGGGCCTGCACCGGTTCAAGGCGGACGAGGCTTACCGGATTGGCGAGGGCATGGGGCCGGTCGCCGCCTACCTTTCTATCGAGGAAATCATTCGGGTTGCCAAAATGTCGGGCGCCGATGCGATCCATCCGGGCTATGGTCTGCTGTCGGAAAATCCCGACTTTGTCGATGCCTGCGTAGATGCTGGCATCAGTTTTATCGGCCCCAAAGCCGCCACCATGCGCAAGCTTGGGGATAAGGCCAGCGCCCGCAAAGTGGCGATCGAGGCCGGTGTGCCGGTGATCCCTGCCACCGAGGTTCTTGGCGATGACATGGACAAGGTGCGCGCACAGGCCGCCGAAGTGGGCTACCCCCTGATGCTAAAGGCAAGCTGGGGCGGCGGCGGGCGTGGCATGCGCGCCATCCTGTCCGAGGACGAGTTGGAAGAAAAACTGCTGGAGGGGCGACGCGAGGCGGCTGCCGCCTTTGGCAATGACGAGGGGTATCTGGAAAAGATGATCCAGCGGGCTCGTCACGTCGAAGTGCAAATTCTGGGCGACAGCCACGGCGAGATTTACCATCTGTTTGAGCGCGACTGTTCCGTGCAGCGGCGCAACCAGAAAGTGGTCGAACGTGCGCCTGCGCCGTATCTGACCGAAGAACAACGCACCGAAATCTGTGATCTGGGCGTTCGGATTTGCAAGCATGTCGGCTATGAATGTGCGGGCACGGTCGAATTCCTGATGGACATGGACACCGGCACCTTCCATTTCATCGAAGTCAATCCGCGGGTGCAAGTCGAGCACACTGTGACAGAAGAAGTCACCGGCATCGACATTGTTCAGGCGCAAATCCTGATTACAGAGGGAAAATCCGTGGCCGAGGCAACGGGCAAAGCCAGCCAAGCCGACATCCATCTGAACGGTCACGCCCTGCAATCGCGCATCACCACCGAGGATCCGCAAAACAATTTCATCCCCGACTATGGCCGCATCACCGCCTACCGGTCCGCCACCGGCATGGGTATCCGGCTGGATGGCGGCACCGCTTATGCGGGCGGGGTGATTACGCGGTATTACGACAGCCTACTGGTGAAAATCACCGCCCACGCCCAAACCCCCGAAGCGGCGATTGCGCGCATGGATCGGGCTTTGCGCGAATTCCGTGTGCGCGGCGTGTCGACCAACATCGCGTTCGTTGAAAACTTGCTGCAACACCCGACGTTTCTGGACAACACCTACACCACCAAATTCATCGACAACACGCCGGAGCTGTTCAAGTTCACCAAGCGCCGCGACCGCGCCACCAAAATCCTGACCTATCTGGCGGATATCACCGTCAACGGCCACCCCGAAACCACGGACCGACCCGAACCATCAGCACAGGTAAAAACCCCGCATCCCCCGACCCCGCAAGGCGAACCCGTGGCGGGCACCCGCACCCTGCTGGAGCAAAAAGGCCCACAAGCCGTGGCTGACTGGATGGCGGCGCAAAAGCAACTGCTGCTGACCGACACCACCATGCGCGACGGGCACCAGTCCTTGCTGGCCACCCGCATGCGTTCGATCGACATGATCCGCGTGGCCCCCGCCTATGCCGCCAACATGCCGCAACTGTTCAGCATGGAATGCTGGGGCGGGGCGACCTTTGATGTGGCCTACCGCTTCTTGCAGGAATGCCCGTGGCAACGCCTGCGTGATCTGCGCCGTGCCATGCCAAATGTGATGAGCCAAATGCTGCTGCGCGCTAGTAACGGGGTGGGCTATACCAATTATCCCGACAATGTGGTGCAGGAGTTTGTCCGCCAAGCCGCCGCCAGCGGCGTTGACGTGTTCCGCGTGTTTGATTCACTGAACTGGGTTGAAAACATGCGTGTAGCGATGGATGCGGTGGTTAAAGCGAACAAAGTTTGCGAGGGCACGATTTGCTACACTGGCGACATCCTGAACCCTGATCGGGCCAAGTATGACCTGAAATACTATGTGGCGATGGGCAAGGATTTGAAGGCTGCAGGCGCGCATATTCTGGGCCTCAAAGACATGGCGGGGCTGTTGAAACCGGCCTCGGCCACAGTGCTGGTTAAGGCGTTGAAAGAAGAGGTCGGCCTGCCGATCCACTTCCACACCCACGACACCTCCGGTATTGCAGGCGCAACGATCCTTGCGGCCTCGGACGCTGGCGTTGACGCCGTTGATGTGGCGATGGACGCGTTTTCCGGCGGCACCTCGCAGGCCTGTCTGGGGTCTATCGTTGAGGCCCTGCGCCACACCCCGCGCGATACGGGCATCGACATCGCCAATGTGCGGCAAATCTCGGATTACTGGGAACAGGTCCGTGCCCAGTATGTGGCGTTTGAATCAGGCCTCGCGGCCCCCACAAGCGAGGTTTACCTGCACGAAATGCCGGGTGGGCAGTTCACCAATCTGAAAGCGCAGGCACGGTCTTTGGGGTTAGAGGAACGCTGGCACGAGGTGGCGCAAACCTATGCGGATGTGAACCAGATGTTTGGTGATATTGTGAAGGTCACGCCATCCTCCAAAGTCGTGGGCGATATGGCGCTGATGATGGTGTCCCAAGGTCTGACCCGCGCACAAGTTGAGGACCCCGCCCATGATGTGTCCTTCCCTGACAGCGTGATCGACATGATGCGCGGCAATCTGGGCCAGCCCCCGGGCGGGTTTCCAAAACCGTTCATTGATAAGGTGCTAAAGGGCGACAAACCTGACACTTCGCGCCCCGGCGCACATTTGAAAGCGGTTGATCTGGAAGCAACCCGCAGCGATCTGTCCAAAGAACTCGGCGGCTTTAAAATCGATGACGAGGATATGAACGGCTACCTGATGTATCCCAAGGTGTTTCTGGATTACATGGGCCGCCACCGTCAATACGGCCCCGTGCGCACCCTGCCGACCCGCGCATTTTTCTATGGTATGGATGCGGGCGAGGAAATCACCGCCGAAATCGACCCCGGCAAAACGCTGGAAATCCGGCTGCAAGCGGTGGGTGAAACCAACGAGGATGGCGACGTCAAAGTGTTCTTCGAGCTGAACGGCCAACCCCGCACCATCCGCGTGCCCAATCGCCTAATCAAATCGCAAACCGCCCAGCGCCCTAAGGCTGAGGAAGGCAATACAAACCACATCGGTGGCCCGATGCCCGGCGTGGTGGCAACCGTGGCGGTGACCGCAGGTCAAGAGGTGCACGAGGGCGACCTGCTGCTGACCATCGAGGCAATGACAATGGAAACCGGCATCCACGCCGACCGCGACGCGGTGGTGAAAGCCGTGCATGTGCATGCGGGCGGGCAGATTGACGCAAAGGATTTGCTGGTGGAACTGGAGCCGTGAGAAGCCTGATACGTCTGCTATTGGTTGGTGTATTACTGTCGGCCCCCTTGGCCAGCCATGCAGGCGACCCCGTTATAACTTTCGCGCCGGATGATCCGGCGATGAACTCAGCGATCCAACAGGCGCGGGACACATTGGGGGTTTTTCTGGCAAATGTGCTGGATGCAAAGGGCGTGTCCCAAACAGATACCACGCTGAAAATTGCGTTTCAGGTCGATGCGGCTGACTATGGTGAAGAAATAATCTGGGTATCAGGTTTTTCCCGCAACACCGAAGGGCGCTATATCGGTTATCTGGCAAACGAGCCTAACCACATGCCTGACAAACGTATTGGCAGCAAAGTGCGCTTTACCGCACATCAAATCCGCGACTGGGGGTATTTTGATGCTGATGGCAGGTTGTTTGGCCATTATACCACCCGTGTATTGCTCAAAACAATGCCGCAAAATCAGGCAAAACCAATCCTTGATCTGCTGTCGGATCATCCCGTTCCCGACAGGTGGAAACCTCTCTAGGGTCCGGTGATAATGCACCTGCCTCCCGACATGCGCCAATCAGAATAAAGCAAAGGCGGGGCGAAAGCCGCGCCTTTTCATTTTGACAACCCGCCCCCCTTGGGGGATGCTGGCAATGCAACAGGAGAACCGCGAATGATGATCTCAATCACCCCGCTCTACGCTGGCCTCATCGCTTTGCTTTTTGTCTTTCTCAGCTACCGCGTGATCACCGTGCGCCGCAGCGACAAGATATCGCTCGGGGATGGCGACAACCCTGCCATGGCCTACCGCATCCGTGCGCAAGCCAATTGCGCTGAATATGCGCCGCTGGCGTTGATATTACTGGCAATGGCCGAGCTGCAAGGCGCCCCTATCTGGGTGGTGCACCTGTTGGGCGTGATGCTGGTGGCCGGACGTATTATTCACGCATGGGGCCTCAGCCAATCACCACAAAACCTGCCGACCCGTGTGTATGGAATGATGCTGACACTGGCGATGATCACCTTCACCGCCATCGCCAATATTGGCCACGCGTTGTTTTAGGACCGCCTGATATACCATTCGGCAAACAGGATGTTAGGTATCCAACACATCCACGCAAGGTATAGCGAGGCTTGGGTGTATTCAAACCCTGCTGCCATGAACCCCAGCAAATACAGCCGCAAGGTCACTGCCGCGAAGGTTAACGCGAATGAGCGGATCATCCAGCGGTGGTGGTTGGCAATCTGGCCCACCATCGCCAGACGCACAGCATTGGCCGTGACACCGATCCACAGGATCGATAGGATGCCAAAGCCTAGGCTGACCACAATTCCCCCCTTGGCCCCCAGCGCAATGACCGACCCTGACAGGCCGCCAACCAGAATGGCACTGGCGTAAATCCGGCCCGTCCAGCGATGCAAGGTAGGCCTGCGTGCCCGCAGACGTGGGAAAAACTGCATCGCCCCCAGTGCCAGCGCTATGGGGGATGCGGATATATGCAGCACGAAGGCCAGCCAGCGCTGATCCAGATGCCCCAGCATATCGGGAAACGATAGGGTCAGCTTCAGGAACACAAACCGGTAGGTTATGAGCGCCACAATGATGCTCAGCGTTGCAATTATCAAGATCGGGGTTCGGGATTTGGTCACGGGGTGCTCCGGTTTAATTTTGACACTGTCAAGTTATCGTATTGAAATTGACACTGTCAAGATACATGTTACCCTGCCCGCATGACCGACCCTAAACGCCCCCACCACCATGGCAATCTGCGCGAAGCCCTGATCACAGCGGGGCTGGACCTGATGGAAGAAGGCGGGCCAGACGCCCTGACGTTGCGAAAATGCGCCAAACGTGCCGGTGTTTCACATGCTGCACCGGCCCATCATTTCAACGGGTTAACCGGCCTGCAAGCCGCCATCGTCGCCCGTGGACACCGCCTGTTTTCTGACTTTATGCGCAAAGCAGGGGCCGAAGCCGCAAACACACCCCACGCCCAACTTGTCGCGATTTGTGACGGCTATATCGCTTTTTCACGCTGTCACACGGCGGTGTTCAAATTCATGTTTCAACCCCATGACGTAGATCGAGAAACGCTGGATAAAACCACACGCGCCGAATTGGAACACGAAACAAGTGCCTCGTATCAAATCCTGCGCGAGGCCTGTGCGCCATTCAAGCATGGCAATGCTGATCATCTGGGCACCGAAATTATGATCTGGTCGCTGGTTCATGGCTACGCCATGCTGTTTTGTGACCCTCCGAAAAATCCGGCCCCACCACAAACCATTCCCGATTTCTCGCAAATCCTGCCAAAGCTGCAATTGAAATCCGCGGACACCGCCTAGCCGGATATTTTTCATATCAGCGCCATTTAACCCTTGCGGTCCGACAAACCAGCGCTATATATCGCCAGACCATTTGGTATGCGGGCGTAGCTCAGGGGTAGAGCATAACCTTACCAAGGTTAGGGTCGAGAGTTCGAATCTCTTCGCCCGCTCCAAATGGACCACAAAACGGCGTAGCCTTCTGGCTGCGCCGTTTGTCGTTTTCCCGTTAAAATGCCTTGAATGTCAGTGTGGTCAGCGACCGTTTGATGCCCTTGATATCCAGCAGGTTGTCGCTGATGTATTTGCCCACGTCCTGATCCGCCGGAATATACATCTTCATCATCAAATCATAATCACCCGATGTCGAATACAGTTCGGAATGGATTTCACGGGCAATAATCTGTTGCGCGACCTTATAGGTTTTGCCAGGGCGACAGCGCAGCTGGACGAATACACAGGTGGACATGGGGATCTCCGATTATCTGGTTTGGCCCAAACTTGGCACGAAAACCGCACCCGCCACAAGAACCATTGCGCATGGCTTGGATTCACCCCCCACCCCGCCTATAGAAGGCGCGAACAACCATGCGGAGGCGGTCATGCGCACAGCGACGATCACGCGAAAAACGGCAGAGACCGATATCACGGTTCAGGTGAACCTTGATGGCACCGGCATCTATGACAATAAAACGGGCGTCGGGTTCTTTGACCATATGCTGGACCAGCTGTCGCGCCACTCGCTGGTGGATATCACTGTGCGGGCCACAGGTGATCTGCATATTGACGACCACCACACGGTCGAGGATGTCGGCATTGCGCTGGGGCAGGCTTTGGTTGCGGCTGTGGGCGATAAAAAGGGCATCCGGCGCTATGGCGAATGCCATTTGCCGATGGATGATGCCCAAGTGCGGTGTGCGCTGGACCTGTCGGCACGGCCCTATCTGGTGTGGAATGTTGATATGCCAACGGCCAAAATCGGCACGTTTGACACTGAACTGGTGCGTGAATTTTTTCAGGCGCTGGCAACGCACGGCGGCATCACCCTGCACATCGACCAGATCCACGGCTTTAACAGCCACCACGTCGCCGAGGCGGCCTTCAAGGCGGTGGCGCGGGCGTTGCGCATTGCGCTGGAGACTGATCCACGCAAATCGGACGCGATCCCGTCGACCAAGGGGGCACTGTAAGTGCTCACCGTTTTAATCGACTATGAGTCCGGTAATCTGCATTCGGCTGAAAAGGCGTTTCAGCGCATGGCGGTTGAGGCGGATGCAGGCGAGGTGATTGTCACCTCGAACCCCGAAGATGTGCTGCGGGCTGACCGAATTGTTCTACCCGGGGATGGCGCATTTCCAGCGTGCAAAGCGGCGCTGTTTGACCACAGCGGCCTGTTTGAAGCCACCCGCGAGATGGTGATCGACAAGGGCCGCCCGTTTCTGGGTATTTGTGTCGGCATGCAGATGATGGCTACTTGGGGGCGCGAATACGAAGATACGCGCGGCTTTGACTGGATCGGTGGCGAGATTGTGAAAATTACGCCATCAGACAAGTCGCTGAAGGTGCCGCATATGGGCTGGAACGATCTGGTTCTGGACCGTCGCCACGCGGTTCTGGATGGCGTGGAAACTGGCGACCACGCCTATTTCGTGCACAGTTACAAGTTTGAAGTGGCCAACCCTGCGGACCGCATTGCGCATGTGGACTATGGCAGCGATATCACCGCGATCATTGGGCGCGACAACATGCTGGGCATGCAGTTCCATCCGGAAAAAAGCCAGAGCGCGGGACTGCGGATGATTTCAAATTTCCTAACGTGGGCGCCCTAGGCTAATCCACACGGGTCCATGTCTGTTTTTTGCAAATCGGCCCCTTGCAGCCGCGGATCATTAACCTGTCCCCGACCACATCTATTGCGGCCTTGGCGGTCAGGTTCATAATCGGCACAAAAACGCGGCCGTTCCGGTAGGTTTCGGTGCTGACCTCGACCAGATTCCAGAACAGAATTTTACCCGTATTTTTTGTGATAATCGGCGCCCCGTTTCGATCATAAGTGCGCACCAGTTTGCCGCAAAAGGCCGCCCCGCATCTGCTCACCACCACATGGCCGGTTTGTTTTTTGCCATCGGGCGGGGACAACCATGTGCCCAATATGGCCTGTGCCGAGGCCGGTGCGGCCGCCAGCACCAATGCGAGAAGGGCCCCATTGATCAGGAGCTTGGCAGATATAATGCGTATCATTTCATCTTCTTTCAAATGGCGCGGCCATAAACTGGCCCAAAAATCTTGTGTTGTAATAATGCTTATAAAATACACGTAATCGTTCAAAACGCCACGAAAAAAGCCAGCGCCCGCAGGCACTGGCTCATTCTGAACTTTCTGACGTGGACGCCGTAGAGCTAAACGATCACTTGATCCGTTTCCAAATGCCGCCATTGCGGCAAATTCCAAAGACACAGCCTTTGATTGCCAGATTGTTTCCGGTCATTGTCATTTTCGAGGAGTAGGTTTTATCGCGATCAGGCGCCCAGACTTTCCCACCACTATAATATCCGTCACCTTGGGGAACCATACCCCAGATGATTTTACGACCAATGTTATCCGACGCAAGCGGTGCGCCGCTGCTGTCAAAAGATTTTACCAGTACACCACAGATTTTTGCGCCGCACGCGGATACCTTGATATGGCCAAAGTTACCGTTGTCGTCCTTTGCTGTTTTCCACAAACCTTCGACCGGATCGGCAAACGTCGGCGCCGCCAGTGCGAATATAAACGCGAAAATAAGTCCTAGTTTCTTCATTTTGGTTTCCTCCCATGGATTATTGCATCCACTCTGCCCAGACTGCCCCAATCTGGCAAGCCTAACGTTGGGTCGTTTGATCGCTTTGCATTTGGCCGCGCTTCGTGCAAAACAGCGGATGAATGATCCAGACAAGGCCCTAAATTATGATCCTATACCCCGCGATTGACCTGAAAGACGGCCAAGCCGTTCGCCTGATCAAGGGCGATATGACCAAATCCACCGTGTTTAATGACAGTCCTGCTAGCCAAGCGCAGGCCTTTGTCGATGCGGGCTGTGAATGGCTGCATCTGGTTGACCTGAACGGGGCGTTTGCGGGCGAGCCTGTGAACGGGGCCGCTGTTGAAGCAATTCTGGCGGCAACCGATGTGCCCGCGCAACTGGGCGGCGGCATCCGCGATATGGCCACGATCGAGCGTTGGGTCGAGCGCGGCATCGCGCGGATAATTCTGGGCACTGTGGCGGTGGAAAACCCCGATCTGGTGCGGCAGGCGGCAAAAGCGTTCCCCGGCAAGGTCGCCGTGGGCATTGATGCGCGCGATGGCCGTGTTGCAACCAAGGGTTGGGCGACAGAAACCGACGTGATGGTCACCGATCTGGCGCGCTCATTCGAGGACGCAGGCGTGGCCGCGATCATCTACACCGACATCAACCGCGACGGCGCGATGCAGGGACCGAACGTGGAGGCGACAGCCGCGCTGGCCAATGCGGTGGACATTCCGGTGATTGCTTCGGGCGGGGTCAGTTCAATGGCAGACCTTGAGGCGCTGCGCGATTGCGGGGCGGCTTTGAATGGTGCCATTTCAGGGCGAGCATTGTATGACGGGGCGATTGATCTGGGTGCTGCATTGGCGTTGTTGAAAGGATGATCTGTGTCTAATGTTATCAAGGCCAGTTTGCCGCCTCAAAGCATGTTACATACGATCAAACAGCCCGATGACTTTCTGGATTGCTACAGATGCACAACATCTGTTGGTGTGGATCAAGCCGCCGAGCAAGCAATGGATTTCCCCTTCTGGGTTACATGGCTCATGAAAATCCGCAACATCGTGGTCACGCCATTCGGGTTACGAACCGATCTGGGCCAAGGTGAAACCATCGGGTTTTTCCCCATCGTGAAGCGCAATGATGCCGAGATCATCTTGGGGTTTGATGACAAGCATCTGGATTTTCGCATCTCTATCCTGACCGATGGCAGCCACGCATATGGGGCAACATCGGTACGACGGCACAACCGGCTGGGGCGCATCTATCTGGCAATGATTATGCCATTCCACGTATTGATAATGCGCAATGCCATTGGGCGGATAGATTAATGGGCATCCGTTGCTCAAGGTATGCAAGATGAGCGCCCTCACAGCCCTGTTCCTGCTGGCCTTCTCTGCCGCGACCCTACTGCCTGGCGGGTCCGAAGTGGCACTGGTGGCGATGGCATCCCTGTCGGAACATTCCACCCTGACCCTGCTACTGGTGGCCAGTGCGGGTAATATCCTTGGGTCGGTGTTGAACTACGGCTTGGGCCACCTTGCCCTGCATTATCAGAACCGTAAATGGTTCCCCGCCTCGCCTGATGCGCTGAACAAAGCGCAGGGCTGGTTCGCGCATTTGGGCCAATGGGCGGTGTTGTTGGCGTGGGTTCCGATCATCGGCGATCCGATCACCGTAACCGCAGGAGTGATGCGAATGAATTTCGCGCGGTTCCTGTTGCTGGTCACGATCTCGAAAACCCTGCGGTATATGGTGGTGTTGGGGGGGGTTGGGGTATTTACCTAGCACGCTTGACCTTTGAAATATTTCAAATGGAATTAGAGGATGAAAGGAATATCCAAATGACCAATACCGGATATCTTTTAGCAATAACTGCCTGCCTGCCATTGATCATCTTTGTGGTCTGGGCCTTTGTCACCAGGCTGCCTCAGTACAATGCGAGAAAACTATTATTCTTTCGCAATCGGATCATCGCAATGGCCGTCAGCATTATTACCCTAGAGGCAGTACTGATTTTTTCCAGTTGGCTGATCTATGAAATGGGCGGATGTCATGGCGGTTTACTCGCTCAAGCAAGTTGCACCAGCCTGTCGGACGTAATAGGCAGCATGATGCATGATATTTGGTTTCTTGGGGCAATATATCTGGTTGCAGCCGGTCTGCCCGCGTTGCTTTTGTTGGGGGTGATCGAATTCATAACCCGCCGCAAATACCGAACTTCACTGACCGAAGATGCGGCGGGATAAATAACTATTACTCGGCCACGGCCTGCCCCGTCAGCGCGCCCAGCACCTTGGTCAGCTTCATCACGATCGGCGCATCTGCCGGAATGTCGAAATCCGCCAGCATGTCGGCGGGGTTTTCATAGGCGAGCCACACTTTGCCGTCACCATCCTGATAGGCCAGCACACGGGCGGGCAGCGCGACACCAGCCAGCGGGTTCATCTGCATTGCGGGTGTGCCGACCTCGGGCTTGCCAAAGATCAGCAACGCCATCGGGGCCAGTTCCTCGTTGATCATTGCAGCACCCTTGGCATGCTCGACACGGGCGAACACCTTGGCCCCTGCGCCCTCGACAACGCTCGTTAGACGGTTCAGGCTTTCATCGACAGAATAGGGGCTGGCGACTTTGATCATTTCAGCGTTGGCAAATGTGGCAATCGCTGACAGGCCAGCGGCGAGGAAAAACGTTTTCATAAAGTGCTCCGATGTGTTTGGGTTCGCGCGAATGTATGACATTCGCCCACCCCGTTCTCCTTGTCAAAACAGAACGGATCACAGTCTGGTGATCTGGGCGAAACTCTGCTGGTTCCGGTCCCTGATACGGGTCAAGCGGCGCATATCTCAAATCCATTGCGAAAACCATTTCGACGCGTAATACATAGGTATTCCTTTCGCAGGAGCCAGCAATGAACCAGCCCGACACACCAAAACAAGCCGGATACAGAATGCCCGCAGAATGGGGCCCGCACGCGCGCACATGGATGATGTGGCCCACCCGGGACGAGGTCTGGGATGACATGACCGCGACCTGCAAGAACTATGTGGCCGTCGCCCATGCCATTCGCGATTTTGAACCGCTGACGATGCTGGTGCAGCCAGAAAACCGTGCCGAGGCGCAGGCGATGCTGGGGAGTGATATTGATACGCTAGAGCATCCGGTCAATGACAGCTGGGCGCGGGATGCGGGGCCGTGTTTTGTGACCAACGATAAAGGCGCGCGTGCGGGGGTATCCTTTGAATTTAACGCGTGGGGCGGGAAATACACCCCGTTTGACGGCGATAACAGCGCGGCGCAGGCGATTTTGGACGCGGCAGATGTGCCGATGTTCTGCTCAGACCTGATTGCCGAAGGCGGTGGCATCAGCGTCGATGGCCAAGGCACCATCCTGACCACAGACAGCTGTTTTCCCAACCCGAACCGCAATCCGGACTGGAGCCGCGCACGGATTGAACAGGAATTGAAGGATATGCTGGGCGGCAACAAGGTGATCTGGCTGCCCGGCAACGTGCTGGAAACCGAAACCGACGGCCATGTTGACGGGATCGCCGCCTTTGTGGCTGCGGGCGTGGTTCTGATCGAGGCGGCGGGGCCCAAGGACCACGACTGGCACCACATCAACGCTGCCAATATCGCCGCAATGGAGGAGCAAACCGATGCGATGGGCCGCCCGATCAAACTGATCACAATGCCGGATGCAACGGGGGCGGACACGTGTGGATATGAAGATATGTTTTGTCTGTCCTACATCAATTCCTACATATGCAATGGCGCGGTCATCATGCCGAAATACGGGATTAAGACAGATGGTGAAGTGCATGAAATATATCAGGATTTATTCCCGAACCGGCGCATCATTCAAGTGCCTATCCCCACAATCGCCATCGGCGGTGGCGGCATTCATTGCATCACCCAACAGGAACCGGCCCCTGTTGACACCATTTAACAATCCGCTACCCTTTAGTGCATCGCAACCGGAGTATACATCGTGAAATTTTTTCTTTCGCTACTTTTCGTTTTCTTCCCATTCATTGCCACAGCCGAAGCAACCGGAGGCTATAGCTATGGCTTTGGTGATGACATCATCGGTGTCGGTGTCGTGGTTGTTTTAGTGATTGTTGTTGTGGCCTTTATTATCTTCAAACATTATCTTCAAACGCCGCAAATAAAGCAGTGCCGCTTGTTCGACCATTGTGTCAGCCGTGCAAGCCTTTTATGACAAGGCTATGTTGAAAACCCGTATTATCCCCTGCCTTGATGTCGCCGATGGCCGCGTGGTCAAAGGTGTGAATTTCGTTGATCTGGTTGATGCCGGTGATCCGGTCGATGCTGCCAAAGCCTATGATACGGCGGGGGCGGACGAGCTGTGCTTTCTGGATATCAAAGCCACGGTGGAAAACCGCGGCACTATGTTTGATCTGGCCACCCGCACCGCCGAACATTGCTTCATGCCGCTGACCATCGGTGGCGGGGTGCGCAATTCCGATGATGTGCGGGCACTGCTGCTGGCGGGGGCCGATAAGGTATCGTTCAATTCGGCCGCAGTGGCCAACCCAGATGTGATTGCGGATGCGGCCAATCATTTCGGGTCGCAATGCATCGTGGTGGCGATTGACGCGAAAACCGTATCGCCCGGAAAATGGGAAATATTCACCCACGGCGGGCGCGAGGCGACGGGCATTGATGCAGTGGAGTTCGCCAAATTGGTGGTCTCCAAAGGGGCCGGTGAAATCCTGCTGACCAGCATGGACCGCGACGGCACCAAACAGGGGTTCAACCTGCCGCTGACCCGCGCCATTTCGGACGCGGTGCCGGTGCCGGTGATTGCCTCCGGCGGGGTCGGCACGTTGGACCATCTGGTTGAGGGTGTGACCGAGGGCCATGCCTCGGCCGTGCTGGCCGCTAGCATTTTCCATTTTGGCACCTACACGATTAATGAGGCCAAACAACACATGGCGAACGCGGGCATCCCGATGAGGCTGACATGAATGTATTAGAACAACTGGCCGCCACCATTGAGGGGCGCAAAGGGGCTGACCCTGACACGTCTTGGACGGCGAAATTGCTGGCCAAAGGGCCGGAGAAATGCGCCGAGAAGTTCGGCGAAGAGGCGGTTGAGGCGATCATCGAAGCCGTCAAAGGCGACCGCGCGGCCCTGACC
>NZ_JBSMEZ010000062.1:0-42802 GCF_056498605.1 Profundibacter sp. | reverse complement strand
GTCCATTGATTATCTGTTAAAACCGTTCGTATCAAAGCTGCTCTCCTTTTGTTTGCAACATTGAATCAGAACTTAAACAGAATGGGAATCCCTAAACGTCAACAGGCCCTATGCCTCGCGCCTATTCTTTCACTATTCGAACAATCAGCCGTTTCCGCCCAGCAATTGATCCATCGTCACCGATGGCTGGTCACAACCGGAATCCCCAATAATTTTAGCAGGCACACCCGCCACAGTTTTACGCGCCGGAACATCGTGCAATACGACCGATCCCGCCGCAATCCGCGAACAGTCTCCAATGTCGATATTGCCCAACACTTTGGCCCCCGCGCCAATCAAAACACCATTGCCAATCTTGGGGTGTCGGTCATCATCTTCCTTGCCCGTGCCACCCAGCGTCACCGAGTGCAGCATTGATACATTGTTACCGACTACAGCCGTTTCGCCAATGACAATTGAATGGGCATGGTCGATCATGATCCCCTGCCCGATCTTAGCTGCGGGGTGAATATCTATCCCGAATACTTCAGATATCCGCATCTGGAAAAAATACGCCATGTCGCGCCGTCCATTTCCCCACAACCAGTGACCAATGCGATAGGCCTGTATTGCTTGAAAGCCTTTGAAATACAGCAGTGGTTGCAACAGGCGGTGGCACGCCGGATCGCGTTCAAAAACCGCCACCAAATCGGCCCGTGCCATCTGCCCCAATTCAGGCGATGTCTCATACGCCTCATCCGTAATTTCACGCAAAATCTGCTCTGACATCTCGCCTGATGCCAATTTCAACGACACACGATACGCCAAGGCCCGTTCCAGCGTCGGGTGGTGCAGAACCGATGAATGTATCAGCCCCCCCAATAGCGGCTCGTTCTGAACTGCCTCGGTTGCCTCACTGCAAATCCGCTCCCAGACCGGATCGACTTCTACCAATTTCGTGCGCGCATTTTTCATCATTGTATCCTTGGTGCCTGTCTTGCTTTATAACAGATAGGCACCGCACGCCAAGATGAAAGCCCTGATTGATGGTATTCACAAAATGAATAATAAGCAGCTTGGCCATTTTCACAGTCTACTGAAAGACTTGCGCAAAACACTCCTCTTGCAAGATCACATCGCACAGGACAGCCAGAAAACCGTGATGCTCGATCAGCAATCCGTTGGTCGCCTTAGCCGCATGGACGCTTTACAACAGCAGGCGATGGCCAAGGCCACACAAACGCGGCGCAGTCAGCAATCCTTGCGTATTGACGCCGCTTTTGCCCGTATAAATGATGGTGAATACGGCTATTGCACCAATTGCGGCGAGGATATTCCCCTTAAACGGCTGGAACTTGATCCAACTGTGCCGACCTGTATAACCTGCGCGGCCGGTTGAATGCCGCCCGCTCGCTTCGCCATAGGATCAGCGTCTCGAACACCACAACCAGACAGCGGCAATAGTCGGGATCATCCAGAAACGGCTCGCGCATCAATGGACGCCCCATTGCCACCGCCATCAGGCTGCCATTCCCCCAGACAGGATGCCCCCGCCCCAATCGTTTGCGAAACTGGTCCGCAACACTTGCCTGCTCCAACAATTGGCGCATCATGGCACGGCGATCCATTTTTGGCACCTGCAACAGCACACGCGCGGCAGCTATAACATCCCCATGCAAAACGGGACGCACAACCTAGCTCGCAACCTCGATCTGCTCAAATACGCCAGGCCCAAACCGGTTCGATATCTGTGCAACGGCAATCTGGAACGGGGCCACCACCCCATCTGCCACCTGATCTGCCGCCAAATAGGTCCACTCTTCAGCCACCACCGTATCCTCTCGCAGTACAGTCACCCCGTCCATCACCCGCACCAGATAACTTTCGCCAGTCTCGCCCAATGGCACCTCGACCGACTCCCAGCTATCCCCGTCAATCCGTGTGCGTCGTACCCACGACACCGCAATATCCGCACCAACATCGCCCAGCGCGTTCAGGTGACTTGGCGAATAGGGCCGTAACCCGATCCCCTGAAACGCCGCCTGAATATGCATATATGAAGGATCATCATAACTGCGCGCCGCAGGGCCAATCCGGTAATGACGTGACAATCCGCGCTCACTGGTGGCCAGTTCAATCTGCTCGGGAACCCCGTTCAGCAACACAAACTGGCTGCCCACCGGCCATTCCACCGGCATTATCCCGTCCGATCCGACCTGACCGCGCAACCGCAAAGTCAGATCGTAGGTGTCAGGTGCGACCAATGTTGCATCAGCAAACTGGAACAACTCCCAATTGTCCGACGTTCCATCACCAATCGCTGCCAAATTGGCCCCGTTTAATACTTCGGCCCAACTGGCCGATGATAAATCCCCGCCAAATACCATCACCCGTAGAGCCGCCCCTCGGTCCTTCAAGGCGGGCAATGCAGCAGCCATAGATGTCTCGGTCACACCAATAACCGATGATGCCTCGACCAAACGGTTCAACCCATATCCGTCATCTGTCGCCGAACTGTATACCGCAACAGGACCAGGCCACGGCGTAGCCGTGATCGCCACATGCGGTGCATGCTCCACCTCGTCACCACGCATCAACGGCAGATCCAGAAATAATGGATAGGCCGGAACCGCAGGCGTAAACGCCCGCACAGTGCCCTCCTCCTCGACCCTGTCACTTGGCAGGTAAACCCCCGCCTCGACCCGAACCGCCTCGATCATCTGCGCGCCGGCCTGCTCCACATGGTCCAGCCGGTATAACGCCTTGCCATCCTCATTAGGCAGCCGCACCACATCCCCCGCGCCCAGCGCCAGTTCCGACAGTGGCAAAGCAAACCGCGCCCCGTCCCGCGCAATTCGCGATTCAGCCAACCAGCGCTCCACTACGGCCCGCCCTTCGGTGGCCGTCAGCGCCAATGGCAATTCCGATTGCGAAACCGCGAATGTCGCCTCGTCCGGAAAAACAGCTTCGGTTGCCCGAACCTCATAATCACCGTTTGCATCCACATAATTCAGACGGATACGCCCGGCCACTTCGGCCGCAGGTGCCCGCAATGTCTCGATCAACCCGCTGGCTTCTGCCACCACAGCCAGTTTTTCGGCTGGAACCACCGCCGTTTCCCGCCCGTCACGGTTTTTGAATATCAAAACCCCGTCGCGCTCCACCGCATCAAACCCATATGCCAGCATCAATGGCTGCAAAGCAGTACGCGCCCCGTCAACCCCGGATACTGTGTAGCCGCGAACATAGCCGAACAAACGGCTCACATCATACTGCTCCACACCGGATCGCTCGCATATTTCAGCGACCACCGACGCCAAAGAGCGCGCCGCCGTGCGCCCGTTCAACCAATGGCCTCGTGCATAGTTTTCGCCGTCGTTCCACAGTTCCTGGTTGTTAGGAAAATACGGAAATGGTCGCGCATCCCACGCCCAGACATGCGCATGCCCCATATCCAGCATCTGCACATCCGTTTCATCATGCACAGGATTGTTTTCGGGTGCTGCCCAGAATTGCGCCATCGCCCGCAAATACTGCATCTGGATCAATTCATCCCGCGTGCCATCCGAATACCGCGGCAGGCTGGACTCCGATGATTTCGGGTCAACAAATTTGTTCGGCTCATTGGTGCCCTTATCAACCGCAGCACAGCCCAATTCAGTAAACCAGATCGGCTTTGATCCCGCTTCCCACGCTGTCGGGCTACTCTGGCGAAGCCCGCCAATGCGTTCGTGGTGTGAACTCAACCACCAACTTTTGATGTCCTTAAACCGATAAATCCACGGCTCCCCGTGCTCAACATCCGTAATCGGGGTGCGAATTTGCGCCTCGCGGGATTCTGGCGAATGGTAATACCAATCATACCCTTCCCCCCCCATGATGTTCGACTTCAGATAATCCAGATTGTAAATCGCACCCGCATCTGCATCCAGATGCTCATACCCCTTGCGCCAATCCGACAGCGGCATATAGTTGTCGATCCCGATAAAGTCGATGTTCACATCGGCCCACAGCGCATCCAGATGGAACAACCGGTCATTGCTGCCATCCTGCGGCTGATAGCCGTAATACTCGGACCAGTCCGCCGCATATGAAATCTTGGTGCCCGCCCCCAGTATGCTGCGCACATCCGCCGCCAGCACACGCAACGCCTCGACTACAGGAAAACTACCGCCAGCCCCCCTGATTTGTGTTAACCCGCGCAATTCAGACCCGATCAGAAACGCCTCGACCCCACCCGCAGCGGCACACAGATGCGCATAGTGCAGCACAAAGCGCCGGTACGACCACTCCGCAGGCCCGCTATAGGAAACCCCGTTCGTAGAAGACGTGAAATCCCCTACCACCGCCGTCCCGAAAAACGCCGCGACCTCGAAATCCGCACCTGCGGTTCCGTCAGGTGATCCACCCTGCCCCGGCGCCGCCGACAATGTGATCCGCCCACGCCAAGGCAGCGCAGGTTGCCCCGCCTCCCCAGTATAAGGGTCCCACTTTGTGTTCCCCTCCAACTGATCCATCAGGATAAAGGGATAGAAAACCACCCCCTTGCCCGCATCATTCATATGCACAATCGCCTCAAACACCGATTTATCCGTCGGCGTGCCCCCATAAACGGATCGCCCGTCAACCTTGGCAATCTCCGCAGCCGCCCCGCGCGAAACCCCCGACACACTCCAAGGCATGCCAGTCCCATCATCCACCTTTTGCTCAACCTTCGGCTGGATGCTGCACGCCTCACAGCGCAAATCATCCCCGAACCACGACACCACCAATGAAACCGACCCGCAATTGGGCAACTCCTCGCCCAACGCCTCAAACGACGTCACAAAATCCGTTTTGCCCGATGGGGTGTTCATATTCGCTGTGCGGTTCACCCCGAACCCCGCCGAATAATGCACAGGCGTCGTTGCCAATGCATATTCACCCGTTCCAGGGATCAACGCCACCGCCTGAACCGCCTGCGCAATATCACCCTCATCTGCGTCCTGTGCAGGACGCAATACCTCAAAGGTAAACTGCGGTATCCGGTTGCCAAACTGCCCCATCGGCAAATCTTCCAACATCACATAGGCAATCCCGCGATAGGCAGGGGCCAATCCTGCCCCCTCGACCGCCTCAATCTTCGGATCCGGCATCTGGTCCTCAGACCCGGAATAAACCCGCATATTCAGATCATCCCGCGCAATCTCGATCCCGTCGGCCCAAACACGGCCCACCCGTGTGATCTCGCCCTCGCACAGCGCAATCGCCAGATTGACGGTGTAGCTAAAGGCGGTAGTCTTGGATTTGCTCGGCGCCCCCTTGCCCCCGCCCGTCGTGGTGCTGCTTTCTTCAAACTGTGACGCCCAGATCACCTGCCCGCCAATACGCATACGGCCGTATACCTGCCCGACAGACGCCCCCTCGGATGCCCCCGTCAGCCGGAACCGATCCACCTGCCCCGTTTCCACGGCTTGCGACCCTGCCCCCATGATCCGCTGGTCCAGCACCCGTCCCAGCGTCGCCCCCACAGCACGGCCAATCACCGCACTCGACAGCCCCAGAACAGCGCCGCCAACAGACGCACCCGCCGCAAAACCGATCGATGATAAAACAATAGTCGCCATCAGAGCCCCTCCTCGGGAAACGCAAATCGCGCCACAATGCGGCGCTGCCACGGGGTGCTCAGGGGGCTCTCAACCACCCCGTGCCCCGTATAGGCATGAATAAAAGTCGGGGTTGGGCCAACCCGGCCCGCTATCCCCAAATGCTTGGCAATGCCACCGGCCCGCATGCGAAACAGCAGCAAGTCACCAACAGCTGCCCCCTGCTGCACCAGCAAATGACGTAGTGCCGCCCGCCACAGACGCTCCTCACCCTGTGGCTCGGACCAATCCGACGTATAGGCTGGCACCGCTTCCGGCTCTTCGCCATACAGCTCGCGCCACACCCCACGCAGCAGCCCCAGACAATCTGCCCCCGCCCCCTTGGCCGAGGCCTGATGCCGATACGGCGTGCCAATCCAGCCCCGCGCCAGCGTGGCCACATGCTCCCCGACATCTGCCATCAGTTCAGGCTCCCGCCATTATTGACTCCACTGCGCGTCGGATAAGACATCAACCAGTCTTCACCCGGAATGTCCGGAAACCCGCGATAATTCAGGAAATTGTTAAATTTCAAACGGCAGGTCATAGCCCTCTTGTCACACCCCGCCTCAATACGCACCAAATCACCCGTTGTAATGTCGGCACGCAGGCCCTCCCACAGCTCGATCACCCGATGATCATCCGTCACGCGGTCATTCTTGATCAACCCGACCAACCCGACGGCAGCGCCGCTTAAGACCTCAAAGCGCCCGTATTCAAACCAGCGTGGGTCAAACCCAGCCATATCGGCAAACCGGAAAACACGCTCATCCTCGACCAATTCGACAGGCAGTTCCGTCACATAGCCCGGCACATCAAATGCAAACCGGCAATCCTTGTCTCCCAATACCGCTGTGCAAGGCTTCTGATACACCCGCCCCTGCGGCTGGTTCAGCGCCTCGGTCAACCCGCGCAGCTCTGCCTGAAACGCGCCACCACTGCGCTGCAACTCGCCAATCGTGCCGCGAAACTGCAAAGCGCGCTGGTCCAGATCAACCCAGTTCACCAACCACGCCCGCACCTCGGCCCCGTCAAACCGGCCCGCCGCAATATCCTCTTCGGTGATCGACGAATCCGACAGCGCCCCCAGCGCCTCGGTGTTGTCCACTGCCAAACCCGAAGTCTGCTGCAATGCCTTAGCCGTCAGACCAGTATCGGCCTTGAACTCGACACCCTCGAACGAAAGCGCCAGATCGTGATCAGTGAACCCGAACACCGACCCGTCACGGCGTACCACGGCCCAGCATCGGCACACAGTGGTAATCCCCGTGGCCAGATGCGCCTGAAACTCTGTTGAAAGCGCCATCAGACCCGCACCTCCACCACAGGCACATTGGGCACTTGCCCCGCCTGGAAACTGGCAACCGATGTCTGGATCCGGTCAGTGTCAAACCGCACTGGCACATCAAATTCAAAACCTGCCGTGACTTCAACACCCTCGTCCGGCGGATGATCAAAGGTGACCATGCCGGTGGTCGTATCCACATCAAAATGGATGGCCTCCTGCAATTGATCCCCCTGAATACCCACCTTCACTGAGCCCGCCACAGGCTTGGTGATCGGGCGCACATATACACCTTCGCCCGATGCATAAGTCTTGTTCAAAGCAAACGCCGCCGTCACCCCGTCACCGATTGCAAATACCTGATCCTCGAAATACGGATCAACCGAAGCCTTGCCCGACTTGAAATCCGCCCAGTCCTTCCAGCGAAATCCGAATAACTGACCCTGCCGCGCCTCGAAAAACGCGATCATCAGCTCCACATCATCCAGTGACCGCATACCCAATCCCGCGTCATAGCGGCGGCGGGAATGGGACCAGGGGGTGTTGCGCTCCTCAAACCCGTTGGCCAGCGTCACAACCTCGGTGCGCCGCTCTGGGCCACCAATTGACCCGAAACTTAAACTGGCCGGAAACCTTATTTCGTGAAAACCCATAGCACTGCCCTCCTAACGGTTACGTTGCCCGCGCCCCATAGCGCGTGCCATCTGTGCTGCAATCTGTCCCTGCGTGCGCTGAAACCCTTCGACATCAGGCGTGCTGATGTTCATCGTGATATTCACAGGCGCCGCCCCGCCATTGGCCTCAACCCCCAAACGCCCATTCATCCCGCGTGTCAGCGGCATGATCGCCTCGGGGCCGGCCTCGCCCATCAATCCGGTTCCCCCGCGCATCGGGAACACCGTCGGCCCGCTGACAACCCCGCCATTGGCAAACGGCATCACCCGACCTTGGCTAAAACTGCCGCCCTTCTCGAACAGGGAACCACCGCCAAACAACCCGCTAATACTGTTGGCGATCAAACCGCCAAAATGCTTGGTCACCGGCGTGATCGCGGCGTTATACGTCGTATTGATCATCGACTCCGCCACCTTGCCCAAGGCGTCCGATAACTTCAGCCCGTCAAACACCAACCCGTCAAAGGCCGACTTCAACCCGCGGCTGATGCCTTTGGACAAAACATCAACCTCGCGGTTTGTGGTGGTCAGACTGTCCCGCATCTTTGATAACTCGCCATCAAAGGCCGCCGTCATTGCTGTGGCACTGCCCATCGTTGTCTCAAGGGCCGCGACTTGATCGTCAAATCCGTCCACTTCACTTGTCATGATCTTTCTCCATCTTGTCCGGAAACGCTTGCGCCAATTCCTCAAGCCGCGCACGGCCCATCGGCGCATCCGTTTCCCCCTCGCCCAGCATCAGCATCAATTCGGCTGGGGTCAGCTGCCAGAACTGATCTGGCCGCAATCCCAGCCCGCGAAACCCCGCCCGCATCAACGCGGGCCAGTCAAATCCGTTCATGGTGCAGTAACATCCGGCATTGAGAACGCCCGCGCCAACAGCTCTGCCGCCACCCGCGCCGCCTCGACCGGACCACCCGCGATTTCAACCGACAGCAAATCGCTCGCACGACCCTGCCAGCCGCCGCCACGCAGTCCAGCCACAATCAACGCCAGCACATCGCGGGTGCTGAACTGACCGCTTTCAAAACGTTCAACCATGCCAATCAGCGTCCCTGTTTCCAAGGACGCCTCAAGTTCGGCCAAAGCCCCAAGCGTCAGTTTGCAACTGTGCGCGACCCCATCCAGCGTCAACGCCACCTCACCAGCCCAGGGGTTCGTCATGGCGCAACAGGTATGAATACCAGCGCACCGGCGGACGCCATGCTCAACTCATAAGCCGCCTCACCATTATAGCTGCCGGAATATTCAATCGACGTCATCTGGAACGCGCCCTCAATGATGCCGAATTCAGGAATAATCACCTGAAAAATTGGCGTTTCACCATCAAAGAAAATCTGGCGCGCGCGCTCATCCGTGGCCGCGTCCTTAAAGACGCCCGAGCCTGAAATCGATGCTGACTTCACGCCAGCCCCGCCCAAAAGTTCCCGCCAGCCGCCTTGGCTCTCCAGACTGGTCACATCTACCGCTTCGGCGTTAAAACTGATCCGTGTGGCACGCAGCCCCACAATGGTCTCGAACAAACCACCACCGGTCATGTCGAGTTTAATCAAAAGGTCCTTGCCGTTTTGGGCACCCATAGCTGTCACTCCAATTTTAGAAATTTAGGTCATTGCATCCAGCCACTCATCAGCCCCTGACGGGCTTGATGGGCAACACCGATGATCGTTAATTATCTTCAACCCGCGCCTGAAACCGCAGATCAATCCGGCGCGTTTCACCGGTGCCAACCCGCCGCGCCGTGGCGCGATCAAAGTTGATATAGCAAAGTGCGCCGCGCGACAGGACCAACTCGGCCCCCTGCAACGCATCACTCACCGCAGCACCAACCTGTTTGGCCACCTGAAACCCAGCCGCATCCGTAATCACGCTGATGGTGATCATATGCAGCGCACCAAATCCGGTCTTGTCCGACCGGTCTCGCACATCTTCAGGACCAAGACTGACGTAAGTGCCAACAACCGCCCCCGACGGCGCATTATCGTAGATCGCGGTGCCGACCAAAGCGGTCAATGCCGTGTCGCCCATCAAACGCTGATAGATCGCGGCCTGCAAAGCCGCCGAAACCCCGTAACTCATGACAACACCTCCTCATACGCAAAACAGGTCAGGTAATGTGCCTGCGGATCGCGCTCTGTCACCGCCTTGATACGAAACAGACGGCTACCTTCGCGAAACCTCTGGTCTGGCTTTGGGCGCGATGGCGCACCCACAGGTGCACCCCGCACGGTGATGCGGTACGGAACACTTGAAACGGTGACAAACTCGCCGGCTTTCTCGCTCCCCGTGCCCGCCTTCACCTCGCCCCACATCTCGCCCAACGCCACCCAGCTTTCGGCAAACCCGCCAGATCCATCCGGCAATTGCACCGCATCCTCCAACACCAGCTTGCGGTTCAAAATGGGCACACTCATGACGCACCCCCGCCCAGAATACGAACCGTGCGATAGCGCTCGATCAGGCTGGTCACCCCATAAGGCATCACATCCCCACCTGCACCGCCAACATCACGGTGCTCATAATAATGCGCCGCCAGCAGCATCACCGCATGGGTCACATCCGCAGGTAACCCCCCCCACGCCGCCCCAAACCCGGCGTCAAAAATCACCTCGGCACTGCCGCCAATCGGGATCGTCGGTAAACTACCTCCAACCGCGATCAGTTTCGGGCGATGGTCATCCTTTTGCAGGCTGTATCGCACCGGATCAATCACCGTCACCACCGCCAACCGGTCCAGCATCCGCACCTCGCCAATCGAACTCACGGGTGCCACAGGGAACGCCTGCTCGCCCAACGCCCGCCACGCGGTCACTGACCACATGAAACTGCGCTCGATTAAAATCTTGCCGGTGCGGGCCTCGATCGCCGCCATGGCAGACCGCAAATAACTCTCCAACACCGTATCCTGCACCGCATCATCGGCAAACCCCGTGCCCATCCGCAAGTGGTCTTTGAATTCGGCAATCGGCAGCGCCAATGTGGGCACTGTTGTCTGCTCGACTAACATCATGGAAATTCTCCGGTATATAACGCCCCCAAAATAGGCGGGCGCACGCCATTCGCATTGCTCGGACGGAGGGGAGCAGCTAGACAACACGAAATCATTGGCGCACGCCCATTTAGCCACCCCCCAAGTGATGGGGGATGGCCACTCTCGATAACCGTTAGGCGATCGAGAATTTCAGCAGTTTGATCGCGGCAAAGTCGCTCACGTCACCACCAACACGTTTTGTTGCATAGAACAGAACATGTGGTTTGGCGCTGAACGGATCACGCAGAACCCGCAGATCAGGACGCTCGGCAACGGTGTAACCCGAAGCGAAATCACCAAAGGCAATTGCGGTGGCGTCGGACCCGATATCAGGCATATCCTCGGCAATCAGCACAGGATAGCCCATCAGACGTGCAGGCTCGCCTGCGGCCAGACCATCAGACCACAGAAAACGGCCATCTGCGTCTTTCATCTTACGAACCGCGCCAGCAGTTTTCGAGTTCATGATGAACGTCGCACCGGCGCGATACTGCGCACCCAGCGCGTAAACAAGGTCAATGATCGCATCCGCAGGAGTTAAACCGTCGAAATCACCATCAACACCGGTGGCGATATAGCCCAGATTATTCCAGGTCCAGGTTGCATCATCTACAGCCGTATGCGTCAGGAAACCCGTTGGCTTGTCCACACCATCGCCCGAAACAAACGCAGCAGCTTCAGCGCGGGAAAACTTGTCGGCGATACGGCCAGCCAGCCAGCCCTCGATGTCAAATGCGCTGTCGTCCAGCAGGCGTTGGCTTGCTTTTGGCAGGGCGCTCAACTCATGCAGCGGAATGGTGATACGGTCAATCGTTGGCGTGCCGGTTTCAGCAGTCGGATCGGTTTCAGTCGCCCAACCGGCCCCCACATCAGTGTGGTCAATCAGCACGTCATAAGATGTCGCCTCGACGTTCACCACATTGGCAATCGAGCGCAAGGACGCTGTGGAATTCAGCACCGACTGAATGGTTTCCGCGGTTTGCGGATCCACCAGATAACCACCATCCGCAGATACGGCGGTAGACATGGCTTTGCCTTCCAGAACGATACCGCGCAGCGCATCATCATCGCCCGAGCGCAGATAAGCGTTAAACGCTTTCTGGTGCGGGGCTTCGGTTTCAGCCATTGCAGAAAGTGCAGGGCGGGAGTGGGTCATTGTCTTGCGGTCCAGCATGGTCAATCGCTCTTCTTGTTGTTTAAGTTTAGAATTCAGGTTGTCCTGAAACTCGTTCAGATCATTCACGAAACCGGCCATCGCGGTCTTCACCTCGGCAGCCGGAGACAGGTCCGTTGGCACAACACCAACGTCCCGAGCCTTTCGGTCGGTTTTGCTCATTTTCACATCCTATACAGTGAGGTTAGATCGCTGGCTCAGTTGCGGGCCAGCATGTGGCGGGCGTCATTAATCACGCCTGCCAAATCACGCAGAGCATCGGCATCCAGGTTGTCGCCCTTCGCCCCCACCCGCGCTTCCGGCAGCATGGGGAACGTCACCAGTGACACCTCCCACAGCTCCAGTTCAGCCAAGAGCCGCTGGCCCTTGCCATTCTTATGTGCCTTTTTGGTGCGATAGCCGATCGACAAACCGTCAATCGCTCCCGCCTCGATCAAGGTCGCAGCTTCGCGCCCCTTGGCCACGTCCAGCAACAAACGGCCCTTCACATACAGACCCTTTCTGTCCTCACGTACCTCGTCCCAAATCCCGATAGGTTGGGTCGGGTCATGCTGCCAGAGCATCTTCACTGTGCGCCCTTTTTGGGCAAGCGTGGCCAAAGATGCAGCATACGCACCCGCCTCGACCACATCACCACCCTGATCGCATTTGCCAAAGAAACTGGCATATCCCTCGATCAATGTGCCATCCGTAACGGTCACACCGCTCTCCATCCGGCAGAACTTTCGTTCTAATCCGGCCTCGTAATCCATTGAATTCATGTTTCTTTTCCCTACTTGGGTGCTGCTTCAATCAGAGAAATAACGCCTTGGGCCAACACCACGCCTACCACGCCGTAAACCGCCAACCACAGCCGCTTTTCCAACCGCTCGATCATCCCCTCAATCCGCGCCAGCCTTTGCGACAACGCCTCGAATTGCAACGCTGTCACCCGCTCGTTGGCCTCGATCCTCGCCGTGGCGGCATCAAAACTGTCGTATAAAAACCGCGACCCGCTCGCGTGCATTTTTCCATCGGTCATTCATCATCCGCCAGTTTTGGCAGCCCCAACAGGTTGCGCTTTTCCACATCCGTCAAGAATGTCGCTGAACTGACCCGCTTCCACTGGTTGTCCCGCTCTGCCGACAGCGCCGTTACCTGATCCAGATCAGGTTTCAACTCCACCCGATCACCACCAAGCTGCGCCAACCACTCCGAAACCGACGCCGCCACGCGGGTTGCCAACGGCAACACCGTCAAACGGTAAAACGCACGGTTCGCTTCCTGATAATTGGCATAAGCCGCATCACCAGGGATCCCCAGCAACATCGGTGGCACACCAAAAGCAATCGCAATCTCGCGCGCCGCCGCTTCCTTGGTCTTCTGGAATTCCATGTCGGATGGCGAAAACCCCATTGGCTTCCAATCCAGTCCACCCTCCAGCAACATTGGCCGGCCCGCATTGGCTGCCCCTTGATGCTGGCTTGCCATCTCGTCAACCAACCGGTCATACTGATCCGCTGTCAACGATGCCTGCCCGTCCGACCCACGATAGATAATCGCCCCCGATGGCCGTGCAGCATTGTCCAACAATCCCTTGCTCCAGCGTGATGCGCTGTTATGCACATCCACCGCACTGGCCGCCGCTTGCATTGGCGAAAACCCGTAATGATCATCCTGCGGCGAAAACGTTTTGATATGGCAAATCGGCTGGGCCTCTCCGGTCATATCAAACCGGTGCTTCTTGCCACCCACCGCATATTCATAGGCCACAGGCCACCCATCAGTGCCAGGCACCACGTTCATCCGGTCACTGCGCAACACATGCAATTCTACCGGCGCGCCCATATCATCCGGCACTGCTTCCAGATAACCATTGCCCGTCAACAACAACTGGCCATACAACGCCTCGAACAACTCGGCCCGCCCCTGCGCCCCGTTCGGGCTCTGGATCAACGACAACACCGGATGCTCGTCATAGCGCCGCTCCCGATCCTGCAACACCAACGGTAGCGCTGCGGCGGCCTCAGCCACCAGCTTGACACAGCGAAACCCGACCGGATTGCCCAAAAAACCCGTGCGGGTCAATGAAACCACATCCCGCGGGCTCCACGCCACGCGCCCCGCTCCGTGATACGCCACCACAGGCCCCGTCGCCGAGGCCTTTTGCTCGGGCACGTCCGCACCCTTTCGAAAGAAATTAAACGCCATAAGAAGTAGCTCCTCGTCTCTTCATCAAATCCAGTTATTTTCGCCATTTCCAAACGGCCCAAATATCCGCGCCGCAGGCATAATAGTTTTCTTGCCTGCGGCGCGGATATTTAGACGAAAAAGAAACTATAACCCCCGAACCCTCGGCCTGCGCCATTTCGCTGCTGGTTCGATCATCAATTCATGCATTGCCCAGACCAGTGCATCGACACGGTCAGGACTGCCCTTGCCTTCATAGCCGCGCGTGGTCATCCGGCACATCTGGTCCTCCAGATCACCCAAACCCCGCAGATGCCGCACCCGACCCTGCTCGTATAACGCCGCCACAGGCTCGGCCCTCGCAATCTTGCCCTTTGAGGCGCGCACCGACCGGTATGGCACCAAAGGATCAATCTGCCGGATCACGGATTCGACCATGTCACCGCCCTGATTAACCTCGGCCACCAACCGGTCAGCGCCGTATTCCTGCATCATCGCAATTGCGACCCGCGCCCAAGCCGCAGGGCTGGCCGCACTCACCGATGCGTCCTTCAACACCACCGCCTGCCAATCCGACGGATTGCCCTCGCAATTCGCCCCAACCACAATGATCCCGCATTCATCTGATCCCTTGTGCCCCGTCACCGGCGGATCAATCGCCACAACAATGCGCGACAAATCACCGGCCTCCTCTTGCCGCAAATCTTCCAGCATCGCCGAGGTCCATAATGCCCCCTCGGCATCCTCCAGCAGCACCCCGTCCAGTTCTTGGCGCCCCAGCCGTGTGCCCGCATATCGTGCCCGCACCTCCTCCAGAAACGACGCCGCCAGATAGGCACGGTTCGCCTCGGTCGGAGCCTTGGTCACCACCGTAGTGGAATTGGCCAATATCCCTTTCAACACCGACACATTCTTGGGCGTTGTCGTCACGCATTGGCGCGGGTTGTCGCCCAGCCGCAGACCAAACTGCAGCATATCCCACGCCTCCTCGGCTTTCTTCCACTTGGCCAGTTCGTCCACCCAAGCCGCATCAAACTGCGGCCCACGCAAACTCTCGGGGTCATGCGCCGAAAACACCTGCGCCACAGCCCCGTTCGGCCATACCAACCGCTTGCGCGTTGCTTGCCATTCAGGTCGGCGATCCGGTGGCGAACACGCGAGTATCCCGCTTTCACCAAACACCATCACTTCACGCGCCTGCTCGATAGTTTCCCCCACCAGCGCCACGCGCCGCGACCGGCCGATATCTTTGGGTCGTGATCCTTCAACCTCGCTGCGCACCCACTCGGCACCAGCGCGGGTTTTCCCCGCGCCGCGCCCCCCCATGATTACCCAGGTGCGCCAATCCCCATCAGGTGGCAACTGATGCTCGAATGCCCAGAACTCGAACAGATATGGCAGCGCCAATATCTCGTTCTCGCCCAGATCATTCAGAAACTTCTGCTGAATCTTGGGCGTCGCGCAAGCGAGCCATTCTGCGCCCGATCTCATCGCGTGCCGCGTCAAAATCGAGCGCGTAGTCGTGCACGATCCCTGCGTTATGTTTGCGGAGCTTTTCAAGAGTTGCCCTTTCTCCGAATGCGGTTTGCATTGCTTTGCCCAAATCACGAACACACCCCGCCGCCGCCTTCGAGGCCTCGGTGTTCTCGTCATCAAGCGTTGATATTATTTCTTCGGTCCGGCGTAGCATCCGGTCGAAATGCTTCTCGGCAATCAGAAGAATTTCTTCCGAGCTACCGTCTTCCCCTAGGGGTGTATTAATTGTCATATGGTCTGAATTCGCCTCTCATGCATATAGCGCTTTGCATTCAGCAAAATAAACAAGCATCATAATTCGCCTACTCTTGAGGTGAATTATGATTCAGGTAAATTGCAAATTGCTTTAGAACCGCACAAGAGAAATGGAAAAGCAGCCGCAGAGTTTCCCCTCGACTGCTTGCCCACTTCTTCTAGCTTGCCACAAGGTGTACCCTGGAGCGTTCGCAAAGTCAAGAATAATCGCTCAGGTTGTGCGCCTCCGACCGTGCGATAGGGTTAACAAAACCTTTACAACACAGCGCCTTAGCGCCAATACCCTAGTTATTACTACGCTCCGCCTCGATCGCCCGCCAGCGTTCCACATTCTTGTTATGCTCAGCCAAGGTCTTGGCAAAGGCGTGCCCGCCCGTGCCATCCGCCACAAAGAAAATAAATTCGGTCGCATCAGGGTTCAATGCCGCCTCAATTGCCGCCTTGCCCGGATTGGCAATCGGCCCCAGTGGCAGGCCGTCAATCTGGTAGGTGTTATAATCAGTCTTGCGCCGCAGCTCGCTCTGGCGCAATCCACGCCCCAGAATGCCCTGCCCCTTGGTGATGCCATAAATCACCGTCGGATCGGTTTGCAAACGTATGCCTTGGTTCAGCCGGTTGATGAACACGCTCGCCACCTGAGGACGCTCCGCCGCGATGCCGGTCTCTTTTTCAACGATGGACGCCAGCACCAGCGCTTCTTCTTTGCTTGCCAGCGGCAAGTCAGCAGCACGCGCCTCCCATGCCGCATCCAGAATAGCCACCTGCGCCGTCTGCATCCGGTCCAACACCGACGCAGGGCTATCGCCAGCCCGCACCTCATAACTATCCGGTGCCAACATTCCCTCGGCGGGCACCTCGGCCACCTCGCCCTCCAGAAAATCAGCAGCCTTCAGCGCCTCAACGATCTGCCAACTGGTTACACCCTCGGCCACAGCAATCCTAAACCGCACATCCGCCTCGGCGCGGGTCTCGGTATACGCCGCAGGAACCTCGTCCTCAGCTGGGATGAAAACCACCTTTTCAACGTATTTGTTGGTCTCGGGGTCCAACTCGCGCACCTGTAATTGGTTGCGCCGGACCCCGACGCGGTAAACAATCTCAGTGCCGCAAGTGTTCTTGCCGCCCCGCGTCACAATGTCGACGATCTCAACCATTGACGCCCCTTCGGGCACCAGAAAACTCCCCGCTTTCAAAGAATGCGACTTGTCCGAATAATCCGCCCCCATGCGAAAAATCGTGCTACTGCTCACCGCCCCGCGGCTGGCCAAATCCTCGGACACCTTGCGCATGTTGCTACCGCTCTCGACCCGCAAACAGATCGCTTGGGTCAATGGACCGGCCTCTTTGTATTTACTCTGCCCCAGCAGAATAACACCGCTAGAAACAGCTAGCAGCACCACCAAAAGCGACAGGAAGTTTGATGTAATGTGACGCCACATCAGACAGTCACCTTTCCCATAACGAGGCTCGCATTGGTGCCCCCAAACCCGAATGAATTCGACAACACCACATTGATCTCGCGCTTCACCGCCACCTTTGGCGCCAGATCCAGCTTGATGCCTTCAGGCAATGTATCAAGGTTCAGCGTCGGTGGCGCAATCTGGTCGCGCATCGCCAGAATGCAGAATATCGCCTCGACAGCGCCAGCCGCGCCCAGCAAATGCCCAATCGCCGATTTGGTGGACGACATAGTCGCACCCGACGCCGCATCCCCCATCAGCCGCTCAACTGCAGCCAACTCGATCGTATCCGCCATTGTGGATGTGCCATGCGCATTGATGTAATCAATATCCGCAGGCGTCATACCGGCACGTTTCAATGCCGCCGACATAGACCGGAACCCACCATCGCCATCCGACGCAGGTGCTGTGATGTGATACGCGTCCCCCGACAGCCCATACCCCAGTATCTCGGCATATATCTTGGCCCCACGCGCCTTGGCGTGCTCGTATTCTTCCAGAACAACTACACCAGCCCCCTCACCCATAACGAACCCGTCGCGGTCCTCGTCATAGGGGCGACTGGCGGATTTAGGATCATTGCCACGGCGGGTCGACAGCGCCTTGCAGGCGTTAAAACCGGCAATGCCGATCTCGCAAATCGGGCTTTCGGTGCCCCCCGCAATCATCACATCTGCATCGTCCAGCATAATCAGCCGTGCCGCATCGCCAATCGCATGTGCGCCGGTGGAACACGCCGTCACCACCGCATGGTTTGGCCCTTTGAACCCGTACCGGATCGAAACCTGACCTGAGGCCAGATTGATCAACGATCCCGGAATGAAAAACGGCGAAACCCTGCGTGGGCCACGTTCCTTCAGCGTGATCGCGGTCTCGGCAATCGACTGCAATCCACCAATCCCCGACCCCAGCATCACCCCCGTGCGCAATAGGCTCTCTTCGTCCTCAGGCTGCCAATCGGCATCCTTCACCGCCTGATCCGCCGCCGCCATGCCATACAGGATGAAATCATCCACCTTGCGCCGGTCCTTGGCAGCCATCGTATCATCAGGGTTAAACGTGCCGTCCGTGCCATCGCCCAGCGGAATTTCACAAGCATAATCGGTCTGCAAATGCCCCGCATCAAACCGCGTGATGGTGCCCGCACCGGATTCGCCCGCAATCAACCGGCTCCAGGTCTCCTCGACCCCGCAAGCCAGCGGCGTAACCATTCCCAAACCTGTAACGACAACTCGGCGCATATTATCCCCCAATAGTATTCTTTTTCTGCTCACAGCCCTATTACCCCGCCCCAACCCAGTTCGGCAAGCCTATCTGGCGCAATCCGCAAGGATACACCCAGATTTACGACCTGAACAGGTTTACAGGGAAAACCGCATTGAACAGCACTTGCCGCAAAACGCGCAAATTCTGTCGCGCAAATGCCGGATATTTGCCGAATCCCTGCTTTGAATGGGGGAATATGCCGGACTGGCGCGAAAAGGGATTGCCCGATGACCAAAACCCTCACCTTCCCCGCAGGCCTGCACCTGCTGTCAGACTGGCAATCCGGCGACAGAAACGCCAAATCCCGTCTAAAAGAAGTATTCGACGCGGCAATCAACGGCGACATTGACGCAAACTTCGCCATACCCGCCCCGACCCAAGCGGTCAATATCGGCGGCTCAGTCAACTTGTTAACCCTGACCATCATGCACGACCTATATGGCCTCGACTCCGCCGAGTTTTACAAAGGCGACGCCAAACGCTACGTGCGCACCACCCTGCTGACCCGCCGCCTGCTGGGGATGAACAAACTCTATATGAGTTGGCCGGTCTACGCCTTCACCGCCGAGGCCTTGGGCCAAGTGATGATGTATCCCGATAAATTCCCGCCCGGCTCCGACCCAGAAATATGCCTGACCAACAAAGACAATTTCAAAACCGTCCTCAAAACCCCTGATTTCACCACCGGCGTTCCAAAGATCGTCGAGGACATCATCCGCTTCACCGAAGAATTGACAGGGTTGGAGCCCGTCCTGCACCTCTCGGCCCCCTACTCTCTGGCCGCCGACATCTATGGCCAAGAACCGCTGCTTGCCGATCTGGTACATGACCCCGATTTTGCCAATGAACTGCTGGATCACATCGTTGATACAGTCCTGCAACCGTGGATCGACCACTTTATCACCCGTTTCCCCAATGGCTGGGCTGAAATGTCCGACGCCTCCGGCTCGCCATTCTTTATCGGGCCTGAAAATTGCAAAACCGTCGCCATTCGCGCCATCAAACGGCTGGTGGACGAAAACCCCTGGGGACATCGCGTCTACGCGCGTTTATTCTCGGGATTTCATGTGCTGGCAACGCCTCAAGTGCCTTGGTCAAGGCAAAGGCAGCCTTCCATGCGCGCGTCTCGCGCATCGACTCAACTTGCTCATTATAGGCGACGAATGTTTCATTCGACTTTGGCTTTAGTAATTCAAGCGCCGCAAGAAATAGTGTTAAATCCGTTAGGCTCCCGTCATTTTGCGCAATGAATTTTTGCAACACATCGGTTACCGGCTCTATACTGGGTTTCTGCAAAGCGGCAGATAGCGCAAAATACCCTCGGGAAAATTGTTGCTCTACCTCAACCACTTTAGGTTTCCCACTTCGACGAGACAGGCTTTGCGCTTCCTCAATGTAGCCCATTCGCATTAAACTATCGACAACCACACCGATATAATATTCATTAACGGCCGTGGCCCCCAACGCACTTGCGACTTGTGCCAGACATTTTTCTGTGGGCTGCTCTGCACAATTGCGTCTATGCTCTGCGGCTTGCCGTTCTTTACCAGCAGTAGAGTATAAGGCAGCAAAAATTGCCGCCGCCAGAAACATGGCATAGGTAAATGCGCGTAACATTTCACTCCACCCGCTCAAACAACTGCAACTCATCCCCTTCAAACACAGACAGCCGTGTTTTAACAAATCCCAGCTTGTCCGCCAGCCGCATTGACGCCGTATTGGCCGGATCAATCATGCACACACACCGGTCCGCCAGCCCAGACCCGTCATACCAGCCCAGCGCCGCCTCCATTGCCTCATGGGCAAACCCTTGCCCCTGTCCCGCCGCCTCAAACAACCAACCCGCCTCGGGGTATTCGTCAAACCCAGCCCCATGCCCGCGCATCGCACAAGGAAAACCAACCTGCCCGATCAATACCCCCGTATCACGCCGCTTCACGGCCCACATGCCATAGCCCATCTCGGTCCACGCCCCGACATTGGCCAAATACGCGGCCCACATTTGCGCTTTAGGCCGCGCTTCCCCCCAAATAAAGCGGTAAACCTCGGGCAGGCTCCACAACCGCGCCAATGCTGCGAAATCTGCACGCTTAGGCGGCACCAGCACCAACCGCTCTGTCTCAATCTGCGGAATCATGCCCAACCCTCCAACGAAAAACGGCGCCCCACGGTGGGACGCCGTTTCCAAACTCAATTTCACGTAAAGCTTAAGAAGCTTTGGTGATGAACGACACAGCGTCGCCAAATGTCTGGATGGTTTCAGCAGCGTCATCCGGAATTTCAATGCCGAACTCTTCTTCAAAAGCCATAACCAGCTCAACGGTATCAAGGCTGTCAGCGCCCAGATCGTCGATGAAGGATGCTTTTTCAGCTACTTTGTCTTCTTCCACACCCAGGTGCTCGACAACAATCTTTTTAACGCGGTCTGCGATGTCGCTCATGGTTTATTCCTTTTATCGTTTAGGGTCTTGCCCGTTTTGTTTTCAGATGGCCCGACTGGACCACCCAAACCCCGCTTTCACGGATATACCGATCAACGCAACACGCGCCCCCGATGAATTCTGCGCCGCCTATAGCACATCGCGCCCTTAAGGCAAATGTTTTCGCTACAGCAGTTGAAGCAAAAGATGGGCCAAGGCACGCTGGATTACAAGGTTTTGCGATCAAAACAAAAGAACGGGCCCGTTCACGCCTACACCCTATTCATGATGTTATCACTCGCCCATCACGCATTGGTTGATTTATCGAGGGCAATCCGCTTATAACGCCCTTACCTCTCTAAATCAGCAAAGCCGTGTATTATGTTCTCCAGTTCCGATCTCTTGGCACAACTCCAAAAGCAATTATCGGCTCTACCACCTGGCACAATCGCGATACTGGTTGTCATCTTGCTCATGTACCTTTTCCTATCACCTCGCCAAATAAGGAAATACCGCAAGAACTGGCGTGGTAATGCGCGGCGCGGCGCAAGTGATTCATCAACCATGCAAGATAAGTACCCGCCAAATATGGCAAATCCCAAAAACCAGATGGATGCCGTCGCTGCGGTAGAATTTGAAACGTGCCGCCTGCTAAACAAAGAAGAATCCCGCCTCTTACCTGTGCTGGAACGCGCTGCAAGAAAGTTAAACCAAGGGCACCGCGTGATGGCGCAAACCAGCCTCGGCGAGGTGCTTCGCCCGAAAAAAGGCTCCACAGATCGCGAAGCCAACAGGCGGGCTTTTGCGTCGATAAACTCCAAACGGCTGGACTTTACCGTGATCAACAGATTGGGCATTCTGGTTTGCGCAGTCGAATACCAAGGTAGCGGACATTACCGCTCCGGTACCTTCATGCGCGATGCCGTCAAACGCGAAGTTTTGCGCAAAGCGGGCGTTCCACTCCTTGAAGTCACGCCTGATTTCAGTCCTGAAGACTTGGAAAAACAGCTTTTGAAAACAATCCAGCCCAATCCCAAGGATAGCGGTCTAACCCCTGAAAGCTTTCGTTAGAACTGCAAGAAGCGCCTCGATATCAGCATCCGTTGTGTAAACATGTGGTGACAGGCGTAACCAGCGCCCTTGCACATCCCCAAACGCCAGCGGTTCGAAATGGCCGACGTTCAGCAGTTTGGCCGCAATCCCGGCTTTGGTCAGCGCCTTTATAGCCTCGGCACCCTGTTCAACACCCAGCTTCAGCGACACACTCCCCGTCTGCCCTGCTTCAACAGCCACGTCATGTGCTCTCGCCCAGTCCCGCAACGCACCCGAGCGCGCCATGATTTGCGCCTGAACCGCATCGGCCCCGACATCCAGAAAATGGTCAATCGCCACGCCCAGCCCCAACAACAGCGCATTGTTTTTGTCCGCAGGTTCCAGATCGCTGGCGGTGAACTCACAACCATCCCCCACCCAAACCATCGACACCTGCCGTGGCCCGCGCAACCATTTGCGCCCTGTGGCTACAAATACATCGCACCCGATCCGACCCACATCCACCGGCATCTGCCCCAGCGCCTGCGCCCCGTCGATAATGAATTTCATCTGTTCAGGTCGTGGTAGCGCCCCAATCGCCTCGACTGGATAGCGATAACCGCCAACCGCCGTGACCATTGGCACAAACAGGGCGGCCACGTCATCACCCATACGCGCGGCCCATGCCTCCAGATCAGGATTCTCGCCTGATAACGCGGGCAACACCTCGACCGTGACATCGCCACGCAGCTTCAGCGCCCGATAGAAATCACCCCAGTCATGCGGGGCCACCAGCACCCGCTTGCCAGCCAAATCCATCCGCGCCAGCATCGCCAACCAAGCCGTTGTTGTGGTTGCGGAAAACCCGATCTCGTCAGGCGCACCGCCCAGCAACATGGCCGCACGGCGCCGCACATCCTGCAACGGATCAGCCCAATGATCGTCCGCACCATCCGGCCCCATCTCGGCCTCACAGTGTAGATACTCGGCGATCCGCTCATACACAGCCGCCTCGGGAACCCCGTGGCTAGCCGCGTTGAAATATCCTGCCGTGCGCATCCGTTACACCATCGACATGCCGCCATTCACATGCAGTGTCGCCCCCGTCACATAGGCCGCTTCTTCAGACGCCAGATACAACACCGCCGCCGCAATCTCCTCGGGCGTGCCCATCCGGCTGGCAGGTATCTGCTTGTTGATCGCATCCTTCTGATCATCCGTCAGCGCATCGGTCATTGGCGTGGCAATGAACCCCGGCGCAACTGCATTCACTGTAATCCCGCGACTGGCCACCTCATGCGCAATGCTTTTGCCCATTGCGATCATCCCCGCCTTGGCCGCCGCGTAATTCGCCTGTCCGGGGTTGCCCGTGGTGCCGACAATCGAGGAAATATTCACAATCCGGCCCCAACGTGCCTTCATCATCGGGCGCATCACGCCACGGCACAGACGCATAGTGCTGGTCAGGTTCACTTCCAGAACCGCCGCCCATTCCTCATCCTTCATCCGCATAAACAGATTATCGCGGGTGATACCGGCGTTGTTGACCAGAATATCCAGCCCACCCATCGCCTCGATCGCCTGCTTTGGCAACGCATCCACCGCATCCGCATCCGACAGGTTGCAGGGCAGCACATACGCCCGCTGGCCCAGTTCCGCCGCCAAAGCCTCCAGCGGATCAACCCGCGTGCCCGACAACGCCACCGTTGCGCCCGCCCCGTGCAACGCCTTGGCAATCGCGCCGCCAATGCCACCAGATGCGCCCGTTACCAGCGCCGTTTTCCCTGTTAAATCAAACATTATGCCTCACCCTTCATTTGCTCTACTGCGGCGGCCACATCGTCTGGCGTGCCTACTGCTTTTGTTGAAACCTCTTTGGCAATGCGCCGGATCATGCCACACAGCGCCTTACCCGCGCCAATCTCCCAAATCTGGTCCACGCCCTGATCCGCCATATAGGAAACACTCTCGCGCCAGCGCACCGATCCGGTCACTTGTTCGACCAATAAGCTGCGGATCACATCGGGATCCGTCACCGCCTCGGCCCGCACATTGGCCACCAATGGCACCATAGGCACCTTGATCGCAACATCCGCCAGCGCCTTAGCCATTACATCCGCCGCAGGCTGCATCAAGGCACAGTGAAACGGCGCGGATACAGGCAGCATCACCGCCCGCCGCGCCCCGCGCCCCTTGGCTATCTCGCAAGCCCGCTCAACCGCGCCCTTATGCCCAGAAACCACAACCTGCCCCGGATCATTGTCATTGGCCGCCTGACAAACTTCGCCCTGCGCCGCCTCGGCTGCCACCTCTTGAACAGTAGCAAAATCCAGCCCCAGCAACGCCGCCATCGCGCCGATGCCCACAGGCACCGCTTCCTGCATCGCCGTGCCGCGCGCCCGTAGCAAACGCGCCGTATCGGCCACCGAAATCGCGCCCGCCGCCGCCAATGCCGAATATTCGCCCAATGAATGCCCCGCCACAAACGCCGCATCGCTTACGGAAACCCCCTCGGCCTCCAGCGCCCGCATCGCCGCTAATGATGTCGCCATCAACGCCGGTTGTGCATTTGCCGTCAGGGTCAGCACATCCTGCTCCCCCTCCCAGATCAACGATGACAGCTTTTCACCCAACGCCTCGTCTACTTCGTCAAATACTGCCTGCGCCGCGGGATATGCAGCCGCCAAATCGCGCCCCATCCCGATGGTCTGCGCCCCTTGCCCCGGAAATACAAATGCTCGGCTCATTGGCCACTCCTTTTGCTGTCACATTGTCTTGCTTCGCAAATACCCCGCCAGCCACACATACGCAATCGCCCCCATCATTGTTCTCCAAATATCCGCACCGCAGGCATCAAATCTCTGTTCGCGCACATAATCGGTGCTCTCACGCCGAATTTATCCCATGCATCTGCCCTGATATGTCACTCTGAACATAAATCAGGAGCCCGCCATGTCCCGCAGCAACACCCAGACCACCTACGGCAGCGTTACCAAAACCTTTCACTGGTTGACCGCCCTGTTGATCCTCTCGGCCTTTCCACTGGGCATCCTTGCCAATGGTGCTCCCTTTGCCACCGGCGATGAAATCGCACAAAAGGCGTTGCTGTTCTCGCTGCATAAAACCGTCGGGGTTGCTACCTTTTTCACCGCCCTTGCCCGCATCCTCTGGGCAATCAGTCAGAAAAAACCCGCGGGCCTGCACTCTGATAACAAGTTGGAAACCTTTGCTGCCGAAGCGATCCACTGGCTGCTCTACATCTCGATGCTAATCGTGCCCCTATCGGGCTGGCTGAACCACGCCGCCAGCGTCGGCTTTGCCCCGATCCTGTGGCCGTTTGGCCAATCCCTGCCGCTGGTGCCAAAATCCGAGGCCGTATCAGCGTTCTTTTCCGGTGGGCACTTCGTGTTCACCAAACTGCTGTTGGCGTCAATCGCACTGCACATCGCCGGTGCACTAAAACATCTGGTGATCGACCGTGACCAAACCCTGCAACGGATGCTCCCGGGCCGCACAGACATCGCCGCCCTGCCCCCACAAGCCCACAGTCGCCCCCCCCTGCTGGCCGCAATCACTGTCTACGCCGTCGCCATCGGAATCGGCGCGTGGGTCGGGCTGGCCAAACCGGCCGAGATCATCGCCGCCCCGCAACTGGCCTCTGTCACCAGCGACTGGACGGTCAGCGACGGCACCCTTGCCATCAGCGTCAGCCAGTTTGGCAGTGATGTCACCGGCACATTCACCGACTGGACTGCCGCCATCAGCTTTGATCCCGAAACCGGCACCGGCACCGTCGATGCCACCGTCAACATCGCCAGCCTGACCCTTGGCTCGCTCAGCTCGCAAGCCCTTGGCGCTGATTTCTTTGACGCCACAACGCACCCGACAGCCCGTTTCACCGCCGATATCAGCCCTATGGGCGATGACTACACCGCCACAGGCATCCTGACGATCAAAGGCGTTGAGCAACCCGCCACCCTGCCTTTCACCCTTTCGATCAACGAAGAAACAGCCGTGATGTCCGGCCAACTCACCCTGAACCGGCTGGATTTCAGCATCGGTGCAAACATGCCGGACGAGGCATCGCTAAAATTCCCCGTCGCGGTCAGCATTGATCTGACGGCAAGCCGTGGTGGCTTATAGCGTGGGTATAACGGGTTTCTTTTTGAAGCAGCCTTCAGTTAAACTTGGGGCGACCGAAATGCGGACAAAGCCGCCCTCTAATTCGAGGCCGAAGGTGGTGTATTATCTGGCCATCGCGAGTTATAGTTCCTAAAATAATGTCCGAACGGAGGCCGATATGACCGACCCTTTGACGTCCGCGCCAGCCCTTGAAACGGAACGCCTAACCCTACGCGGACCACTACAAAGCGACCTATCCGAGTTTACCCGATTCATGACGAGTTCGCCGAGGATGCAGGCTCAGGGAGAAACGGGCAGCAAGGAACAAGCTTGGTTTGGCTTTTTGATCGGGATTGGTCACTGGCAATGGCACGGGTTTGGGTTCTTTACGCTAATTGAACGTGGACGGAGCCTTCCTATAGGTCGTGTCGGGCTACTTAAACATTCAAATTGGCCAGAAGTTGAGTTGGCGTGGCATCTTTTTGAAGGAGCCGAGGGCAAAGGATACGCAACCGAAGCTGGGCGGGCAGTTCGTAGCTGGGCGTATCAAGCCCATGGATTCAACCAATTGGTTAGCTACATTGATTGCGAAAATCATCGTTCGCAAGCGGTTGCGAAACGTCTCGGAGCGGAGACCGATGGCGCGCGTGCTGATCACGAACCAGATGCTGAAGTTTGGACCCACCTACCTGAACCCATATGATCAATTTGGGCTCCAAGCCGTCATTTATCAAATTCTGCTAGCCGCCCATTTCAAGCACACCTACAAAACAACGTCATAAGTCGCCCCGAATTCAGGGGCGACCTAATATGTTCATAAATATTTAATCGGATCACTCGGCCTTCATCGCCTCGATCGAGATCATCACATCCACTTCGTCACCAATGAATGGCGCGAACTTGCCGGCCTCGAATTCGCTGCGCAGCAGCTTGGTTGTGGCGTTGAACCCCAGCCACGGCTTACCGATCATAGGATGCTCGCCGTTCTGGTTCAGAACCGCGTCCAGCACCACAGATTTGGTCACCCCGCCGACCGTCAGATCACCGGTGATTTTCGCGGTTGCGTCCCCCGTCACCTCGATGGCGGTCGAAGTAAAGCTGACCACACTATCGTCACTGGCATTGAAAAAATCCGGCGACATGAAGTGTTCAAACCGTTTTTCCCAACCTGTCATCATGGATTTCAGCGGCATCGAGACCGCAACAGATGACGCATCAGGCGCATCCGCATCGAACATGATGTCGCCTTCAAACCCCGAGAACATGCCCCAGGTGGTCGAAAACCCAAGGTGATTATAAGAGAACACAATCTGGCTATGACTGGCATCCAGAGTGTATTTTTCCGGCGCACTATAGGCCGTTGTTGCGGTCAATGCGGCAATGGCAGCGGCGAGTATCGTGGTTTTCATCTGAGTTTCCCATTTTCTGTTTGCGATGGGTCGCAGTGTCGGCGCTGCTTGGCTTTAGGGCAATATGGTATGGTTCAACAGTTTGTGTTCGCAAATGAACACCATCGGGGCGCTGAATCTGCACGGCGATCAGGCAACCATTGCTGGCTTGATCACACCCTGTGCGCCGTTCTTGATAAACCCGCGATTTTCCATGGCGCGTATCGGCGCTTTTTTGCCCAGAATATCATAGGCCAAACGATCCCGAAGGCGGGTCAGATGTTCCTCATAATCACTGGCAACCTCGATCACCAGTGCAGATTCCGCCAGACGCAACATAAGACGCGACTTGCCGTATTCTGTGGTCGCACGGTCAATAAATACCGCGTCGATTTCCCCGAACTTTGTCCGGCTCAGAACCCGTGCATTGCCTTGCCTGTTGCGCAATACCTCGCGCAGTTCCGACCGCGCCAGATCGACCTGAAACTCGCTATCGGTGCCATGCGAGGCAAACCAGACCAGTGTTAGGCCAACAATCCCCATGACCGTGGATATCCCCATCTTGAACCCGAGGATATCCGATGAAATTGCCGACCCCGGCAATGTCCAGAACCCGAATGCCGCAAACAATAACGAAACGCCGACAAAAGCCGCCGTCCATTGCATCAAAATAGCCAATGACCGATCACAGGTTTGGCAGCGTAGAATATACCCCCAATAGGTTTCACCCGCTGACACCGATGGTTCGCGAGTGGTTTTTTCTGTGAACTCTTTGTTATTGGAAATTGCGTTCATTGTTTTTCCTCCAAGGCTCATCTTGTAGTTGTATGTCGCAGCCAAAATTGACGAAACTTGGGCACGGGTGGTTCATTTTGGCGGCTTGTCGGCTGATCCGGCAGTAACCACTCTGTCACAAGACCCTAACCAATGTGTCTTGCATCAGTGGCCCAGCGATGTATAAGGCGGCTTCCTTGTCGCATTAATTACAAACCAGCGTAGTCTCTCGTGGGTGGGTCGTGGCAAGGGTTTGACCCACACTTTGAAATACGCTTTGATATGAATTGGAGTATACATGCCACTATATGAGCATGTGATGATTGCGCGTCAGGATCTGTCCAACACGCAAGCCGAAGGCCTTATTGAACATTTTGGTGCTGTCCTGACCGACAATGGCGGGAAACTCGTGGATCACGAGTATTGGGGCATCAAAACAATGGCCTATAAAATTAACAAAAACCGCAAAGGCCACTATGCTTTTCTGCGTTCGGATGCACCTGCACCGGCTGTTCAGGAAATGGAACGCCTGATGCGTTTGCATGACGATGTGATGCGCGTTCTGACCATCAAAGTTGATGATCACAAGGAACTGCCATCCGTTCAAATGCAAAAACGCGAAGAGCGCGGCGACCGCCGTCCGCGTCGTTAATTTTAGCCAAAGAAAGGTCCTAACCCATGGCATCTAAACCATTTTTTCGTCGTAGTAAGGTCTGCCCATTCTCGGGCGATAACGCACCTGCGATTGACTACAAAGACACCCGCACCCTGCAGCGCTATATCTCAGAGCGTGGTAAAATCGTGCCTTCGCGCATCACCGCCGTTTCGGCCAAGAAGCAACGTGAACTTGCCCGCGCCATCAAACGCGCCCGCTTTCTCGCCCTGCTTCCTTACGCCGTGAAATAAGGAGCAAAGCACATGCAAGTAATCCTGATGGAACGTGTGGCCAAGCTGGGTCAAATGGGCGATGTTGTAACCGTAAAACACGGCTACGCGCGCAATTTCCTGCTGCCACAAGGCAAAGCGATGCGCGCCTCGACAGCCAACATCGCCCACTTCGAAACGCAAAAAGCGCAACTCGAAGCACGTAATCTTGAATCCAAGGGCGAGGCTGAAAAGCTGTCTGCAAAACTGGATGGCCAGCAGTTCGTTGTGATTCGGACCGCTTCCGACGCCGGTTCGCTTTATGGCTCGGTCACCATCCGTGACGCCGCCGACGCTGCCACCGCTGACGGGTTCTCGGTTGATCGCAAACAGGTTGTCCTGACTGCACCAATCAAGGAACTGGGCCTGCACGCCGTAATCGTGCGCCTGCACCCCGAGGTCGAAGCAACGATTGAACTCAATGTTGCGCGCTCGACTGAAGAAGCCGAATTGCAAGCCGCTGGTAAATCTATTGCCGAACTGGCAGCCGAGGCAGAAGCCGAAGCCGAGTTCGAGATTGCCGAGCTGTTCGACGATATCGGTGCAGCTGCATCCGAGGACGAAGATCTGGTTGCCGCTCCTGCTGACGAAGAAGCCCCCGCCGAGGGTGCTGCTGAAGCAGCCGTAAGCAAAGACGAAGCCTAGGCATTTGTCTTCCGAAAAAATTTCAAAACCGCGCCGGATCGCTCTGGCGCGGCTTTTTTGTTAACCAAGCCTTCATTATTTACGATAGGTAAATCGATATAAAATCACTTATTTTTATACTTTGCCATTTTATAACAACGATCTACCCGATTATTGAGCAACCTTCCGCTCTTAACCAAACATTCATTGTTAAATAGAAATTAATGTCGCCACCCGCTACCCCAACCAATGGGGGCCATAAACGGATCGGGTGTTTCATGCGTTATATCTACTCATTTCTTGCAGTCCTGCTGCTCTCTTTTTCCCCCGCCAGCGCCGCCTCTTATCTGGCGCTGTCCTTTGGGACCAGCTTTGAGGATCACAAATTCGACGTCTGGAACGGCCCTACCACCCCGGGCCGACGTGCCCTGATTGCTTCGGCCCAATCCAGCGACTATGCCGTGGCGATTGGTTTTCGGGACGCCTTCCAGATCGGCAATCGCCCTTTTGACCTTGAACTAGAGGTATTTGAGCGGATGAACTCCGATTTCACTGCCACAGGGCCTGCGGGCAACCATCCGACCACGATCAAAACCACCAGCATGCTGGCCTCGATCTGGACCCGCGTCGGTGGTGGCGATATATGGGCGATGCACGCAGGCGCCGGTCTAGGTGCGCGCCACAGCACCTATTCCATGTCCGGCCCCGGCATCGGGTTTCGCACCTCTGACCGTGCGCCATATGCCATGATCGGCCTGCGCCTGTCCAAATATGCGGGCAAACGCACCACCCTGTTCACCGAAATTCGCGCGCACACCCGCCCACCGGTTCATTCATCCGGCACAGGCGCCTTTCGCACCTTTCCGCTGGAACATAACAGCCGCGGCATCACCCTGCGCATGGGTCTACAAATCACGTTAGGGCGCTAGGCCCGCCGCTGCGATCTTCTCGGCCAATACCTCGGCCGATCCCGCCGCCAACGTCCATCCCAGCGATCCGTGCCCTGCATTCACAAACAGGTTTACTGCCCCTGCCTGCCCAATCATCGGCAGATCATCCGGCGTTTGCGGCCTGATCCCGACCCAAACCTCGGGCGCCGCATCATACTGTGCGCCCCTAGGCATCAACGCCCGCGCCTTATCGGCCAGCCGCTGCACATACTGCGCCTTTACCGCGTCCCCGTCTGAAAATAGCGCATATCCGGCCACCCGCACGCGGCCCCCCAGCCGCATCACCACAAACTTCCCCGCCGCATCTGTCACGCTCATGTCAGGGGGTGCATCCCCTGCGGGGTAAGTCAGGCTCACCCCTTTAACCCCAGTGATCCGCTTTTTCCCCGAAAACTCGCCGCGCAGCAAATCCCTTGCCGCTTTGCCCGTCGCAACCACAAACACATCGCCCTTGATCAGCCCTTGGTCACTGCGCAATCCTGTCACCCGTCCACCGCTATGAACCAGCTCTGAAACATGCACCCCATACCTGATCCGCACCCCGAACTTGTCAGCCAATACATCCGCAATCCCCTGCCCGAACTTGCGGCAATCACCCACTTGCGCATCCGGCAGATACACCCCGCCCGCAATGGTCCGCGTGGTATCGCGCAACGCGGGTTCATGCTCCAGACACGCCTCACGTTCCAACACCTCATGGTGCCCGCCAAACTGCGCCTGAAACAGCAAAGCCTGATCCGCTGCTGCCAACCTCACGGCGGTTGGATGCACAATCAACTTGCCGGGTTTGCGCCAGTCATACGACAGCCCGTATTGCGCGCTTACCTGCGCCATCACCCGCCGCGACCGCGCTGCAAGGTCCAGCAAACCGCGGGTGTTTTCCTGCCAGCGCTGCGTCGTACATTGGCGCAAAAACACCCCCGCCCACGGCCACCTTGCAGGGTTGGCCAGCCCGAACACCGACACCCCCTGATCAGGGTTGAACATCGTGGCAGGCAAGGCCCGCAAAAACCCAACCGACCCCATCGCGCCTATCCGGTCATATAACAATTGCCCCGCGTTGGCCTTGGATGATCCGTCACAAGCCTCGGCCTCGCGTTCGATCACCTCGACCGCATAGCCTGCCTCGGCCAGCCGCAACGCTGTCGTCAGCCCGATAATTCCGGCCCCGATAACAACCGCGCTCTGCTGTTTATGCTGATGATTTTCCATAGTGTCAGACTACGCCACACGCCCCGATCCGCAACAAAAAAGGGCCGCCCCGAAAGGCGACCCTGATCTGTTGATGTGTGTGTAAAAGACCTATTCTTTTTCCAACGCCTCCAGCGCCTTCTCAAGATCTTCTTTCGACACTTCCTTTTCCGTCACGGACACCAGCTCAAACGCGTAATCCACGACCTTTTCTTCAAAAAGAGGGGCGCGCATTTGCTGCTGCATCTGCTGATTTTGTTGTACGAATTCAAAGTATTCACGCTCTTGGCCCGGGTACTGGCGTGCCTGATTCATGATCGCTTGGGTCATTTCGGCGTCGGTCACTTCAACTTCGGCTTTCTGGCCCATTTCAGCCAGCAACAAGCCCAGCTTCACGCGGCGTTCGGCCAACTTTTTATGCTCGTCCGTGGTCTCGATTTCTGGGTGATCGTGACCTTCGACATCGGGGTTATCCTCGTGCCACAGTTGGTGCGCAATCTGGCCCGCTTCGGCCTCAACCAAAGACGGTGGCAGTTCAAACTTTGCTGCCTTGTCCAATGCATCCAGCAGACCGCGCTTCATCAATGACCGCGCAGCGCCGCCATATTCAGCGCCCAAACGCTCGGAAATCTGACCTTTCAGGTCTGCCAAATCCTCGGCCCCGTACTGTTTGGCCAACTCATCATTGATTTCCGCCGCAGCCGGTGCTTTCACCGCTTTCACCTTACAGGCAAAAACCGCGTCCTTACCGGCCAGATTTTCCGCGCCATATTCAGCAGGGAACGTTACTTTTACGTCCAGCTCATCACCGGCTTTGGCACCGATCAGCTGCTCTTCAAAGCCGGGGATGAAGGAATTGGAGCCCAGCACCAGCGGGTAATCCTCGGCTGTGCCGCCGTCAAACAGCTCGCCATCGACAGAGCCGGAAAAATCAAACGTCATCTGGTCGCCGTCTTTGGCTTTGGAACCCGCCTTGCGGTCTTCAAAGTTCTGCGCGGTTTCGGCCAGACTTTTCAGCGCGTCCTCAACGTCCCCGTCCTCGGGCTTGACCACCAGTTTCTCCAGCTTGATCTTCTTCAGATCAGGCTGATCAATCGGCGGTAGCGCTTCATAGGACATATCGACGGCAACATCGTCGCCCTCTTTCCATTCATCATTGGTCATCTTGACCTCTGGCTGCATCGCCGGACGATCACCACTGTCCTCGAAATGCTTGGCCATAGCGCCGTCAACAGCTTCCTGCATCGCTTCGCCCATAACCTTTTGGCCGTATTGCTTTTTCATCAGCGCCATCGGGACTTTGCCCTTGCGAAAGCCCTTCATCTCAACTTCGGGCTGCGCCTCTTTCAGCTTCTCGGTAACCTTTGCTTCCAGCTCGGCGGCTGTGATGGTGATGGAATAGGCGCGCTTCAGGCCTTCGTTCAGGGTCTCTTTGACCTGCATGGCAGTGGTCCTTCATAACTGAATGGGCCGCGCAAAATGCACGGCGGGAATAGATCAGGGTTCTTCTAGTGGCGGGCCAAGCGCGGTGCAAGGGAAAACGCAAGAAAACAGGCTGAGTAGGCACCCAAAAGCGCGACTGCGCTTCGGGCGGTCAGCCCGCCCCGCTGGAGCCCCTTTGGGGCGTGAAGCAGAAAATGGTGCGGGTGAAAGGACTTGAACCTTCACTCCATAGGAACCGGTACCTAAAACCGGCGCGTCTACCATTCCGCCACACCCGCACATTTACTTCGGTGGTAAATCCAAAGTCTGGGCCTTCTACAGCGCTTTTCGATTAGATGAAACAGCTTAATCGCAATTCGTCCAAACTTGGGGCGAAATGTGATTTACCCGAGGATAAAGACGTGATTCACAAAGGTCACACCCATAGGCTAGTAACCATTAATTCACAATATTTACGCGACTTAAACACATTCGCGCCTTATTGCTGGTGGAAAACCGAGGCAGAAATCATAAAAAGCGAGAAACGCTATGACACCCAACAAGGATACAAGTTCTGGAATCGCAATGGGCACCATTGTGCTGACATTGGATGGCGAAATCCCCGTTGAACATCTGAACGTCGGTGATCGTGTGATCACCCGTGACAGCGGCATGGCCGTACTGACCGCCGTTCACATGCGTGAAGTCACCATGCGTCCCTACAAAATATCCGCTGACCGTCTGGGCGAAGGTCGCCCTGTGGCTGACACATATGTTGCCGCCGATCAGCACATTCTGGTGCGCGGCCTGCTGGCTCAGGCGCTGTATAAAACAGATTCCGCCATGGTGCCCGTATCGCGTCTGGCAGATGGCGAATATATCGCCAAATGCGAAGAACAGACCATGCGCCTGTATGAACTGGAATTCGACACAGCCCACGTTGTCTATGCCAACGGTCTGGAAGTCGCCAGCTCCGTGCGCGAGCTTGCGTTAGCAGCCTAAATACCCAAGCATTTAAGCACTTTTGGTAATGCCTCTGGCAGATCCTCGGCGATTAAGCCGGGGCCAAAGCTGCGCGCGCACTCCACATGTAGCCACGCCGCCGTTTCCGCGGCCTGCATCGGCGCAAAACCCCGCGCCAAAAGTCCCGTGATGAACCCCGCCAACACATCGCCCGACCCTGCCGTGGCCAACCAAGGGGCGGCGCGATCATAATGGGCTGAATTGATCGCGGCGCGACCATCAGGTGCTGCAATCACCGTATCCGCGCCTTTGAACAACACCACACATCCCGCCCGCTTGGCCGCTTCCCGCGTTGCGTCGACCTTGGAATAGGCGGGGCCTGTGGTGGCGGGCGCGTTCAGTTTTTCCGCAATGTCAGGGAACATGCGGGCGAATTCGCCAGCGTGCGGGGTCAGCACCACGTTCTCATGCAGCTTACCAAACAGCGCATCCACCTCGTCAAAAAACAGGATCGACAACGCATCCGCATCCAGAACAGTCGGGCGCTTGACCTCAAGCGCAACCCGCACCAGTTCCCGCTCGCGCTCATCCTTACCCAGTGCCGGCCCCAAACACAGCGCATTGATCCGCGCATCTTGCAAAATCCGCGCCAAAGCATCCGCGTCATGCACCGGAGCCAACATAATCGCATTCAACTGCGCCGCATTCTCGGCCACAGCATCCGGCGGACAGCCCACCGTCACCACCCCAGCGCCGATGCGTAATGCGCCGCGCGCTGCCAACCGCGCCGCGCCGCTTTTGCCGGAGGAACCTGACAGGATCAGTGCGTGGCCGTGTTGAAATTTGTGATCTTCCACATCTTTGCAAATCCAGCTTTCATGAAGAGGCGATGTCACTTTGCAAATTGACTTCCGGTTTTCCCATCTCCACTTTTTCGGTTCCGTTATCCCTATATCCTTCACCACCAGTTTTCCGCATTGCCGCGGCCCTTCTGCAAGAAAATGCCCTTGTTTTCCCACGTGGAAACTAACCGTCAAATGTGCCGCCGCAGAAAACCTGTTATGATCATCTTCATGTGGAAAACACCTGCCACTATCCGCACAAATGCCGCTTGGAATATCGACAGTGACAATTGCGGGTCGTCCCAGTTTGTGCCCCTGTTCAATCTGAAAGCAATCGACCATGTCTTCCATATTCCAAAACAACTCACCAAGTTCGCGCAGGCCACGTTTCAAACCGGCTCCAAACAATGCATCAACGAGAAGATCACACCCCCAACCGCGCCCATCGAAATCGCTTAAAGTGGCAACCTCCCCCATCGCCGCCCACCGCTCATAATTCACCCGCGCATCCGGCGGCAGCTTCGCAGCGTCCCTATACAGAAACACCTCAACCTCCCAGCCCCATTCCTTCAGCAACCGCGCCACCACGAACCCGTCGCCGCCGTTATTGCCCGGCCCGCATAAAACCACCGCCCGATGCGAGGTCGCAGCCAACTCCGGCCATTCCTCGAACACCGCCTCAACCACGCCGCGCCCCGCGCGCTCCATCAGCTCCAGCCCCGTGACCTCGCCGCTGCCTATCGCTGCCTGCTCGATCGCCCGCATCTGGGCCGCTGTCAGAAGTTCGGTCATCTCATGCCTCGCATTTTCACAAACCGCACATATTTCGCACGTATCGCCTAAATTTTAATCACAAGGCGCAGAATCCATCCCGCACCCCTGCCCCTGTCACCATAGCGAATTGTCGCCCCTATTTGAAAGTGATCTATCACGGGGGAAACCACCGATTAGGGGAGTCGCCTGTCATGAAAAAGATCGAAGCCATCATCAAGCCGTTCAAACTGGACGAAGTCAAAGAAGCGTTGCAAGACGTGGGTGTTCAGGGCCTTAGCGTGATCGAGGTCAAAGGCTTTGGCCGCCAAAAGGGCCACACCGAACTTTACCGTGGGGCCGAATACGTCGTCGACTTTCTGCCCAAAGTGAAAATCGAGGTGGTCCTGCCCGAGGATATGGTCGACAGCGCCATTGAAGCGATTGTAGACGCCGCCAAAACCGACAAAATCGGCGATGGCAAGATTTTCGTCACCGCGGTGGAACAGGTCGTGCGCATCCGCACGGGCGAAACCGGCATAGACGCGATATAAAACCGGCGGGCCACCGCCACAGTATTTATTCAAAAAAAGAGGAAATAAAATGGACAACAAAGGCATGCTAAAGCTGATCAAGGACGAGGACATCGAATATGTTGATGTCCGCTTCACCGATCCGCGCGGTAAACTGCAACACGTCACTGTGGTTGCCGATCTGGTGGATGAAGACTTCCTTGAGGAAGGCTTTATGTTTGACGGCTCCTCCATCGCTGGCTGGAAATCAATCGACAACTCCGACATGAAACTGATGCTGGATCCGGCCTCGGCCTATGTTGATCCGTTTTATGCTGAAAAAACGCTGGCGGTGCATTGTTCGGTGGTTGAACCCGACACCGGCGAGGCCTACACCCGCGATCCGCGCGGCACAGCCGAAAAAGCCGAGGCTTATCTGATCGCGTCCGGCATTGGGGATGTGTCCTATTTCGGCCCCGAGGCTGAATTCTTCCTGTTTGACGATGTGCGTTACAGCGTCGAGATGAACAAGGTTTCCTTCGAGGTTGATGCAGGCGACGCGTCATGGAACACCGACACGTCCTATGAAATGGGCAACATGGGCCATCGGCCAGACGTCAAGGGCGGCTATTTCCCTGTGAACCCGATTGATGACGCTCAGGACATCCGCTCAGAAATGCTGTCGACGATGAAACGTCTGGGCATGAAGGTTGATAAACACCACCACGAAGTGGCGTCCTGCCAACACGAACTGGGCCTGATTTTCGGATCGTTGACGCATCAAGCGGACGAGCTGCAAAAATACAAATACGTGATCCACAACGTAGCGCACGCCTACGGCAAATCCGCCACCTTTATGCCCAAGCCGATTTCAGGTGATAACGGCACCGGCATGCACGTCAACATGTCGATCTGGAAAGACGGCAAGCCGCTGTTTGCGGGCGACAAATACGCTGATCTGTCGGATCAGGCGCTATGGTTCATCGGTGGTATCCTGAAGCACGCCAAGTCGCTGAACGCATTCACCAACCCGTCGACCAACAGCTACAAACGCCTGATCCCGGGGTTTGAAGCACCGGTTCTGCGCGCCTATTCCGCCTCAAACCGGTCGGGTTGTGTGCGTATCCCGTGGACGGAATCGCCCAAGGCAAAACGTGTCGAAGCCCGTTTCCCTGACCCTGCCGCCAACCCGTACCTGTGCTTTGCAGCCCTGCTGATGGCTGGGCTTGACGGCATCAAAAACAAGATTGATCCGGGCCCTGCATCCGACAAAGACCTCTATGATCTGCCACCGGAAGAGCTGGCCGGCATCCCGACTGTCTGTGCATCGCTGCGTGAAGCGTTGGACGAGTTGGAAGCCGACAATGATTATCTGTTGGCGGGTGATGTGTTCACCAAAGACCAGATCGAAGCCTATATGGACCTGAAATGGGACGAGGTTTATGCCTACGAGCACACACCGCACCCCATTGAATACAAGATGTATTACAGCTGCTAAGGCGCCTGGCGGGCATTCGCCCGATACAACAAAAACCAAAGGGCGCTCCAATCGGGCGCCCTTTTTTATTTGCTAGGGCCGAGCGGTTAGCGCAAAATTACTGCGCCCGTTCCAGCGCTTGTTCCAGATCGGCAATCAGATCGCGCACATCCTCGATCCCGACCGACAGGCGCAACAGGTTCGCGGCCACCAATGAATGCGGTCCCTCTACCGTTTTACGGTGCTCAATCAGGCTCTCGACCCCGCCCAGTGATGTCGCTGGGAAAAACACCTGCGTATATCGGGCAACGTCGCGCGCAGCATCCTCGCCCCCCTTGATCAGCAATGACAACATCCCGCCGAAACCAGCCTTCATCTGGCGACAGGCCACATCATGCCCCGGGTGGGACGGCAATCCAGGATAAAGCACGGCCTCGACCATCGTGTGCCCCTCAAAATGCTTGGCGATTGTCAGCGCATTTGCCGAGGCGCGTTCATAGCGCAGATAGAGCGTGCGCATACCGCGGATCAACAACCATGCCTCGAACGGGGCCATGATCGTGCCCTGCAATATACGGACCAAGCTCAATTCTTCGAGCAACGCCCCTTCTTGCGCCAATGACAAAACCCCGCCTGTGATATCCGAATGCCCATTCAGATATTTGGTAGCGGATTGAAAGGCGATGTCCGCCCCCAACGCCAGTGCGTTCGTCGTAACAGGCGGTGAAACCGTGCAATCGACCGCCAGCAACGCGCCCACATTATGGGCAATTTCCGCAGCCTCCGCGATGTCGATAATATCCCAATTCGGGTTGGTCGGGCTTTCGATCCAGACCAATGCGGTATCTTTGCTCACAGCATCCCGTAACGCGTCCGCTTTGGTGGCATCAAATAATGTCACCCGCAATCCTCGTTTGGCCTCGAGTCGACGCACCCAGGCAAGACCGCCATGATACATAACTTGCGGCAGCACTACGTGGTCGCCGTTTTCCAGCGTTTCAAACAGCGCCACAAACGCCGACATTCCGGACCCGAACAACAGGGACGCCGCACTTGCATCCAGACTGGAAATAACCGTTTGCGCCTGCGCCGTGGTCGGGCCACCGTTGCGTCCATAAACATACCCGTTGCGCAATTGGTAGTCGCTGTCTCGTGCAAAGGTCGAGGACAGTTCAATCGCGGGCACCACAGCGCCGGTTTCATCATTCGGATGGTGCACCGCCTGAACGGCGAGGGTGGCTGGCGACAGGTTTAACTGACTGGGTGGTTTTGACATACGGTTTCCTTTTGTAAGTGATTAACCGTGCGCAACTAATCACACAAATGCAAGCACCGGATGTTGCTTTCATCCGCCTATATCGGACTGTGCGTCAGGGGTGTTTTGCTATTTGACTTTTGCCACGCTACAGTCGGCGCGTAATGATTTAGGGAGGGCAATATGTCCGGTAAATTCTCAACATCCATGGTCGCCGCAGGCATTGCGATATCAATGTTCGCCGCCCCAGTTCAAGCCGCTGAATGCGGCAATACCTCCGCAGGTTTCAATGCTTGGAAATCCGCCTTTGCCAAAGAGGCCAAAGCGGCCGGTGTTGGCAAACGCGGTCTGGCCGCATTGGCTGCCACAACCTACGCCAAACGCACGATTGCGGCGGACCGAAACCAGAAAAGCTTCAAATACAGCTTGGCCAAATTCATGCAGATACGCGGGGCCGATACCATCGTCGCACAGGGACGCCGCCGGATTGCCAAGAACCCGACATTCTACGCCAACCTTGAAAAGAAATACGGCGTGCCAGCGGCTGTGATCGTTGCCATTCACGGCATGGAAACAGCATTTGGCAGGGGTATGGGCGACAGCAATTTGATTTCCGCCGCCGCCACGCTCGCCTATGATTGCCGGCGTTCGGATTTCTTTACGCCGCACATTATTGCGGGTCTAAAACTGGTTGATAGCGGTTCTGTGTCGTCCAATTCTATCGGCGCAAAACACGGCGAGTTGGGCCATACCCAATTCCTGCTGGGCAATGTTTTGAAATATGGCGTAGATGGCAATGGGGATGGGCGTCTGGACATGACCAATATGGCCGATGCGCTGGCCAGCACCGCCAATTACCTGCGTCAAAAGGGCTGGAAGCCCGGTAAGGGCTATCAGGAAGGCCAGCCGAATTTTCGTGTGATTCAAGAATGGAATGCAGCAGGTGTTTATCAGAAAGCGATTGCGATTATGGCGGGTAAAATCGAAGGTTAGCACCCCCACCCAACAAATTTCTTATAAGGGAGCATCTGGTGCTCCCTTTTTCTTGGCATAATGGAAAATCCGTGCATACTGTCGGCAGCTCATTTTATTGACCAAGGAATTTACCAATGACACAACTTTCTGACCAGCAATAAACCCTGCGTGCCTCGATCAAAAAAGGGGCCATCATCGGCGGGGTGATCCTTGGCGTGATTGTGGCAGCGCTCGCCTATTGGTTGCTGGGCGGTCAGGGCGGCATGGTCCGTCAAGGCGGTGCTGCGGTGGTCGGCTTACTTGCGGCGGGCGGTGTCTATCGCAAATCCATGTCATCTGGGGCTTCGGGGGCGAAATGCGCCAAATGCAACGCTGCCTTTAGCATCTCGCGCACGGACAAAGCCGAGATGTTGGTAAAATCCGAGGCCCGCGAGAGCCGCAAGGAGCTGGAAAACGGCGATACCGAAATCACCACGTGGCTGGAAGAGGTATATGACGTTGACGACACCTACACCTGTTCCAAATGCGCCGACGTTAGCCACAAGAAATACCAGAGCACACGCAAACGCGATGAAAAAACCGTGGTTAAATCGGCGGGGAAAAAGGGCACAGCATCGGGTAAATCAAACAGCCGCGGCAAGGCAAAGCAATCCAGTGGCAATTCACAGCGCAAAGGCTAGTTAACGAAGGTCTGCGCTAAAACGGTCTTCATCCAGCGAATGTATTGCTGGGTTGACCAGCCACATTCGACCGTCAGCTGCTCCCATGTCTGGAATGACAACAGCACCCACATCATTTCTGTGACCTCAGAATCAGTCCAGTCCCCCGCAAGTTTCCCTTCGGATTTCAATGCCGCCACGATGCCAGCACACCCGTCGCGGTGGCATGACATGCACTCATCCCATGCGGCTTCGGCTGCGCCATCCGTTTCACGCACCGCAAACAATGCGCCCGCCAAACCGTGTATTTCGGGCAGGTAATTGCCCCAGACGTCGACATAGGCATTCATCATTTCGATGGCGTCTTTGGCCCCCGCCACCGCAAGAAGACGCTGATCCAAGCCTTTGATTTTATCTACATATTTGGTTGTCTCGCTTAGCAGTTCAACACGCGTTGCAAAATGCAGATACACCGCCTGACGCGATATACCGGCGGATTTTGCAATATCGCTCATCCGCACACCAACGCCGCGGCGTTTTTCCATCAACTTCCATGTTGCATTCAGAATTTTTGTGCGGGTATCGGGCTCGTTGCTTGACATAATGTAAAGCATTATCTATTCCTGCCCTTGCCGTCAATTGACACTGTGTCAAGCAGACTGATTCCAAACCCGAAAGGAGATACAAATGTCCCCCCCGCTTTTACAAATTCTGTGCGGACTGGCCGTCATCACTGTCACCCTCAGTTCTGGTCTGTTTTTAACATTTTCCGATTTTGTCATGCGCTCGTTTAGATTATCCCGCCCCGCAGCTGGGATCGAGGCGATGCAGATTATCAACCGCGAAATCTGGAAATCCCTGACCATGGTGCTGTTGCTGGGCAATGTTGCCCTGACGCTCGGGCTGGCCGGATTTGCCTATCTGACCATCCCCGCCAGCGTGGCCACCACCCTGCTGTTTGCCGCCGCAGCCCTTTACGCCTTTGGGGTGCTGGGGTTGACGTTTTTGTTCAATGTTCCAATGAACAACCGTCTGGACCAATGGGCCTATGACAGCCCCGAGGCCGCCACCTATTGGCAGGTCTATGTGCCGCGCTGGACGTTCTGGAATTACGGTCGCGCCCTCGCAACGGCGTCATCGGCCATCTGCATTCTGGTCGCAATTCCCACCCTCACTTAGTTAAAAAGGAAACTGTAATGAAACTGATAATTTTCGGTGCAACTGGCAAAGTTGGCCAACATATCGTCACCCAAGCCCTGCAACAGGGTCACAAAGTGACAGCGTTTTCGCGCAACCCGCAAAAGCTGGCCCAAAGCCATGAAAACCTTCAATCGGTAAAGGGCGATGTGCTGGATGCAGCAGCCGTAAACGCTGCGGTCAAAGGCCATGAAGCGGTCTTAATCGCGCTTGGCATGCCGCTGATGAACAAGGACCAGCTGCGCGCCAAAGGCACCGCCAATATCGTCACCGCGATGCAACAGGTCGGTGTAAAGCGGCTGATCTGTCTGTCGGGGATGGGGGCCAATGACAGCCACGCAATGCTGCCCGCGCTCTATAAATATCTGCTGGTGCCCCTGCTGATGCGCCACCTTTATCGCGATCACGAAATGCAGGAAGGCATCATTCGCGCCAGCGGGCTGGACTGGACGCTGGCGCGCCCCGCCGCCTTTGATGCAAAGGGGGCACATAGCGGTGACTACTGGCACGGGTTTGACCCGCGGATGCGCAAACTGAAAATCAAGATTTCAACCGCCGATGTGGCTGATTTCATGCTGCGGCAAGTGGGCAATAATACCTACCTGCATAAGGCGCCCTGCCTTTCGTATTAATCAAGGCAGGGCGATAATCAGCGCTTATGCCACCGTAAACTGGCCCATCATTCCCATATCCTCGTGTTCCAGAATATGGCAGTGATACATGAACGGGTGGTCCGCATTGGCCTTGCGGTCCACCTGCACCAGCAGTTCCGCCGTGCCGTTGACCAACACCACGTCTTTCATCCCCATGCGGCCGTATTCCACCGCTTGCCCGTTCAGCGAAAGCACCTGAAACGATGTTCCGTGCACATG